>JAGDMX010000157.1 GCA_017860725.1 Chloroflexota bacterium
GTCTATCTCTAGCCACAATTGGGAGAACACCTGTAACACAATCCGCTCGGCCTCAGGTATATCTGTCAGCATGGCTGCCAGGCTGAAAACCCGTGCTACAAAGCGATCGTATACGATTTCAAACGCTGCGATGTCATGCTGGGCGATACAAGCCGCTAAGATTTCATCATTCAGCTCAGGTTGGAAAAGATCTCGTATTACCATATTGGGTCTCCCTTCCATAGACTTCTCCATCAAGGTAAAGCAGCATGCGAGGGTTGGAAAGAAATCCTCCTCCCGGGTTTGATTGGTTAGTATGCACTGAGTATAACAACCAGGCGGTAGTAATGTGAACCTGCAAAAGTATTATTATTCAGGTAGTATTTTTATTGATGTAAAGGTTGTGCTGGGATGGAGAGGTTTATAGCAAGCCCAGGAGACGTGCCTGCGAGACGGCCTGGACCCGGTTACTTACGCCGAGCTTGCCAAAGATATTGCTGATATGCTTCTTGACCGTGTTAACGGCTACCACCAATTCGTTGGCGATTTCCTGGTTCGTCGCGCCATCAGCGATCAATTGGAGGATTTGTAGCTCGCGCGCAGATAGTGGTTCGATTAGTTGGGAAGGGACAATGGGCTCGACAGATTCCGGCTCACCCAATCCATCCAGGAGCGTTTTGATGTAGTTTGACGCCGGATTGCGCATGGCGGCTCGCCTCAGCAAGCGCACAATCGGCCGGCCCTCGTCCAAAAAAACACGTACATATCCCTCAGGTTCTGCCAATGCCAGGGCTTTTTCTAGATCGGCGAGCGCCTGGTCAGGGTCGCCTCGTGCCCGCTGCGCCAGGGCCTTGGCGACCAGGATTAGGATGGCGTTCCCAAATCGCCCGACCTGCTCCGCTGCTTGCAAAGCATGCTCCAACAACTGGAGGGCCTCGTCTGGTTGCCCCTGCGCAAGCCGGACGTGCGCTAACACAACCGGGATAGATGGAAAAATTGCGTCATAATCGCCCCCACTATAGCTGGCTGCCCATCGGATGACCGCTTCGGTTTCTCCTTTTTCTAACCAGATCTGCGCCTCCAGCGCATTCACCCAATCCATGACTTCAGGTACGCCCATGCGTTGGACGACCGGCTTGACATCTTCCAATAAGACCAGCGCGCCGTCCAGGTCGCCGCGCGCTTTCTCGATCCTGACCAGGGCAAGATATCCCCTCAACAAGACGTCTATGATATCCGTCCGTTTTCCGTGTTCCAGTCCGGCATGCGCATAGTTGGCGGCGCTATCCAGATCATTCCATTCGCACCAAATGCGGCCTAATCCTGTCAATGCGTATCCGATTGCCGGCGAATAGGAAATATCCCACACATGCGCGAGTTGCAGCACCTGCTCGTATTGTCGCGCCGCCTCACGCAACTGGCCTTGAGCTTGCAAGACTTCCCCTCTCAATCCGAAAGCGGTTAATGCATCCATTCGGTTTCCAGCCTCTTGGCAGAAGGTGGCTGCATCCAAATATGTGTGGCTTGCCTCTTCCCAATGGCTTGTAAATCGATAGCTTCCGGCCAGGTTTACGGCTACGAAGGCGCGCCAATGGGGGTTTTCTTGGGACACCAGCTGCTGTGCTCGGCGTGATAGCTCGATCGCCTCGGTAAAATCATAGCCGATAGCAGCCAGGTGCGCGTCCAGAGCAGCCGCTTTGCCGCGTAGGGTAGCAGCCTCTTGTTCATTGTCTGGGGGGGTGGTCTCCAGTGCGAGTTCCACCTCGCGTACGATTTGCTCGATGGCAACGTTTTGGGATGCTTCGGCGAGCAAGCGCGCATATTCTAGGCTAAGTCCCGGCCGGGCGCGCCGGACAGCCTCGGGGATAGCCTGCATCCAGCCCGTCAGTGTCGCTATTTCCCCTCGTTGCCACATCGTCTCGACCGCTTGCTCGATCAGCCGGGCGGCGCGCTCGAATTCCAGCGCCGCCAGGGCGTGATCCACTGCCTGAGGGAGCCAGCCTTCGCGCTCGTGCCATTCACTTGCCCGGCGATGCAGCTCGAGTAAATCGTCAGGCCGCTCTTCTCTTAGCCGGTGTTGCAGGACGTCGGCAAATAAATAGTGATAGCGGTACCAGCGCCGGTCATCGTCCAACTGGGTGAGAAAGAGATTGTGTTGATCGAGCAGCTCTAATATCCCCTGGCTGTCAGTGCGTCCTGTCAGGGCATCACTTAGTGGACCGCATAGCCGATCGAGGATGGACGTTTGCAGCAAAAAGAGGCGCAAGCTTTCCGGTTGCCTTTCCAGAACCTGGTCCGAAAGATAATCCAAAATGAAGCGATGGCTGCCTGTAAAGGCGCCGATGAAACCCGCATGGTCAGCGCGTCCTCGCATCGAGAGCGCCGCCAGCTGCAGACCGGTGATCCAGCCTTCGGTGCGCGATTCCAGCGCAATCACATCCTTAGCTGTAAGGTCGAGGCCGGCCATCTGGTTGAGAAATAGGGTTGCTTCATTCAATGTGAAACGTAAATCGTCTGCCCGCAGCTCAGTCATTTCATCGTAAGCACGCAGTTGCGCCAGAGGTAGAGGCGGGTCGGTGCGCGTACTGATCATTAAGTGCATCTGCGGCGGCTGGTGGTTTAGCAAAAAAATTATCGTATTGTGGATGGCTGCGGAGGTGATGACCTGGTAATCATCCAGGACGAGTACGAATCGGTCTGGGAAAGAAGCGAGCTCATTGATCAGGCTCGTTACCACCGATTCAAGAGAGGTTGGCTGGGAAGTCCGTAAGATTGATAAAGCTTGTTTGCCTAAATGGTCGTCCAACATCTGAAGCGCAGTGATGATATAGGTCCACAGCAGCAGGGGGTCGTTATCCCCATTGTCCAGCGATACCCAGGTGACGCAGTACTGGTTTTGCGGGATCCATTCACTCAGCAGCGTTGTCTTTCCAAATCCCGGCGGGGCGGAGATGAGCGTCAGCTTGCGGGCCTGGCTTGCATTCAGCTTTTCGATCAAATGCGGGCGCGCTACCAGGTTCGGACGTGGCCGTGGAATATACAGTTTCGTCGTCAGGATAGGGCGAAAGTCGCCATATTGAGAAGTGGGCTGTTTCTTCATCACCGATACCAATAATGGATGGATATTACCATACTAACAACTCTCCCTCAATATATAATCTGGATTTAAAAACTCCAAATTATCGGGCATCAAACTCGAGCAGCAGATCTGCCACAAATGTAACCTTTCCCTCCGTTTTAGCCACTAATATAATATAACGGATGAGAGAAGACCTGTTTGATTCGACGGATGCTGAGCTCGTTTTAAAGGGAGTCCAAGGCTCTAAAGAAGCCTTCGAGACGTTAGTGGATCGTTACCAGTACCTGTCTCTCGACCGGCTTCGTGAGCCTGATAAATTCAAAAGCTGGTTGTTAGGAATCTTGCTCAATCTTGGCAAAAATCGGCTTCGCCTCGTGCGTAAGAAAATAGAGTTAGCCACGCTTGAGCTGGGAGAGGAAGATATTCTTCAGATCCCCGAAGGGCAGCCAGGCCCGGATCAGGTCTTGGAAGAGCGCGAGTTGCACAGGTCCGTACTGGCGGCGATTGAAACCTTGGCGCCCGGTCCGTACTGGCGGCGATTGAAACCTTGGCGCCCCACCAGCGTGAGCTGATCGAATTATTCTATTTTGAGTCGTTGAGCCTGCAGGATATTTCTATCCTTTTGGGTGTCTCGATGAACGCGGTGAAAGTCAGGCTGTACCGGGCCCGCGATTCGCTCCGCCAAAAGCTGGAATTGCGCTACCCGGAATTTCAGTTATCGAACGGGAAGGTTGATCGGAGGAAAACAATGACGAAGGTATCCATCGCGGACGTAATTAAGATTCAAGACAAGACGATCGTTTTGTTGTTGAATGGAACCCGTGACCGGGTCTTGCCAATCTGGATTGGGAAGTTTGAGGGTGCTTCAATAACGCTAGGGTTATCAGGTTTCCAGACTCCTCGTCCTATGACTTACGACTTTATCTCAAATTTGCTTACCGCGTCAAATGTCAGGTTGGAAGAGGTTCGGATAGAGAGTTTGAAATCGAGCACATTCTACGGCGTGGCCAAACTACGCGTGGCAGAGCAAGTGAAAGAGGTGGATGCGCGTCCGAGCGATGTCTTGGCGCTCGCTATCCGCACGGGAAGTCCAATTTTTGTCGCAGATGAGATCATGGCGAATGTTGCGAAGCCGGCTCGGCCTGGGATTATCATGCCGGAGGATTTGGAAGAAGCGAATGAATTGCCCGTTCCGACAGGCGCGGGGATGCAAGCCATTCTGGATGAACTAAAGGCTACAATCTTTAGGGAGGTTCCTGCCTCTAAAATCTAAAATCCAACCTCCTCTCTTCGGTAGAGCTTGGATCAAGCGCCTAATAATTTACCGCGGCGGAAACTACGGCTGCCCAACCAGATCAGCAATCCATCCAACAGCCAGATGACCAGGCCCAGCAGGAATACCAAAGTAACACTGAAGTACATCACGCCAGCCGCCTGCCCGAAGACCAGGAGCATTATTGGCAGTATCACCATGCCGCCTATCTGGTTGGCATCCTGGAATCCCTGAGCCCGCGCCGAGACCATCACCATCACGCCTAATCCTAGACCAGGCAGAGCAGGCACCACCCACGCAATCATCACCAGCCACATGGTGGTCGGGAAGAAGATCCGCTGCATTTGAGACCATGCAGCCGCATTCGCAGCAACTACGTAGAGCACGAATCCAACGAATGCTACCGCGAGTGCTGCCACCCAGCCGGAAAGCATCTTAGCTACGAACAACTCCCGGTCTGTGGTAGGTGTATAGAGCAGCGCCTCCATCGTTTTACGCTCTTTCTCCCCGGCAAAACTGTCGGCCGCAATCACGGACGCTACCATCAGCGGTGCGATCAGGAAAAAGGGTGCCATCATATAGACCAGGAAATATACGATGAATATCTGGTTGTTTTCATACTTCGCAAGCTCCTGCTGAAGTGCGGGCATTCGATTGATGAGCCCTTGAATTTTATCTACGTTAGCGGGTGAAACACCAGCAAAATTGATCAAATTAGGCAGCAGGACCACCAGCCAGGGCAAAATGACAAACAGAATCAGTGGGAAGAGCACTATTGGCAGCATGACACCTTTATTCTGGCTGACGACTTTCAAATCTTTTCTAACAACCGCAAATATCGCGCGTGCATTCATCTCACACCTTCCTTCTCCTCGTGGAGCGTAAAGTACACTTGTTCCAGGTTGGCTTCCTGGGGGGATATACGGTACACCCGGATATGGTTCTGTACAAGGCACGCCAACACTTCCGGGATGGATTCGCGCCGGTCGATGGTGACCGCCAGGGCGCCGTTGGGTTGAGCCGGCTCTCCGAGCACAAGCTCTGGTAAGCTGCGCAGTACGCCCAGGGTCGCCGGGATTTGTGCTTCGTCCACTTCGATTTCCACATCCAACCGGCGCACGTACTGGCGGGTCAGTTCAGCAGGTGTTCCTAGGGCCACCAGTCGCCCATGTTCCAGCACCGCTACCCGATCGCACAGTTTTTGAGCCTCCACCAGGTTGTGGGTGCACATGAAAACCGTACGGTTCTCTCCGCGCGCCATACGCTCGATCAGTTCGTTCACATGATGGGCGGCGATCGGGTCCAGCCCGGAGGTCGCCTCATCCAGGAAGAGCAGCTCCGGCTTGTGTAGCAGGGCTCGCGCCAGTGCCAATCGCTGCTTCATTCCCTTGCTGTAGCCGCCCACTTTTTCTTTCGCGCGGTCTGCCAGGTCAAATTCGTCCAGCAGATCGTTGATCCGCTTGCGGACCTCCGACCGGGGTACCCCGTAGAGATCCGCATAGATACTCAAGTTGTCCCAGGCTGTCAGCCGCTCGTCCATCGATGGAGTCTCGGTCAGCACCCCAGTGCGGGCGCGCAATGCCGGGCCATCCACCTGTGGGTCTAGGCCGAGCACACGCATGCTGCCGGAGGTCGGCTCAATCACGCCGTTGAGCAAACGCACTGTGGTGGTCTTCCCGGCGCCGTTGTGACCCAGGAAGCCAAAGATTTCTCCCCTATCGACTTCAAGCGAAAGGTTGTCCACTGCAACCGTCTCCTTGAAATGGCGGGTAAGTTGGTTGATCGTGATTACAGCGTTCATTTATTCCTCCTAATTCCTGAATCAGGCTAAACTCTTCAACGGCAATCCAACTGGATCGATCTTTGAACTTCTCCGGTTTAAGGTTGATCACCGCTATCTTGCGGGCAGCATCAAATTCAACCAAAAGAACCGGTTTTACTGTTAACCAGTGGTTGTACTGGTCCTCAGTTAATTGCAGCCTGGGCTGCATCTCTTTCAAAGTGTGTGACAGATCTTGGTCTAAACGATTGGTTAATAACAGAACACGAACAACGGTAGCTTTTACGCGCATGGCGCAGTCATCCTTATCCCTCAGGAAGTAGAGGCTGTCGCCAGGATTCACGGGGTGCATGGTGGTTTGTGCAGGATCGAATTCCTTCACGAGCATGGTTTTTACGCCGCTGAGGATTTTCTCAAGCTCGCCTGCTTGTGCATTCAGAGAAACAAGATGATTCATCTCTACACTCGTACCTGCCTGCTCCGCCAGTAGGTGGAGAGCAGCAGCAGCCCGGCGGCTGCCAGCAGGTAGACTTGCGGCGCGCCGGTGATGAAATCCAACCCCGGTATCTTTTGATACGGGCCCATATACCACCAGAATAGGTAGACCACCTCAAAGACCCGGCTGCCGGAGGAGAAGACGCCCAGCGCCAGCGCCAGGGTGGGGATAAAGATGACTGCGCCCACCCACCCGGCCAGCCCGGGCAAGTCGCTGTTTGAGAGGAAAGCCACCGCCCCGGCGATGCCAAACAGCGCCGTCGCCAGAACGCCGGCCAGCCAGGCAGCCGGAAGCTGGTGCAGAACTGGGTGCGCGGATGAGAAGACCATCTGGTAAGTGTTGTTTTTGCGCTCGCGGTTGCCCATCTCAGACCAGATGGCCAGCGGCCACAACCAGGCGACGGGCAGCAGGTATTGCTTCGTCAACGAAAGCGGTACGATGAGGATGGCGATGTTTAGCCCGACGATGACGAGCCACCACCACCAGCGGCGGCCATTGAGCAGCATGCGCAGCTCGGCAAACAGCACCCCCAGGAAGGGGTTCACCCCGGCCGGTTTTGAGACGAGCGACGAAAGGTTGGGCAGCACGCTGCGGGGGACCCTTTTCCGCAGCTCGGCTGGCTCGCCTTCTTTCGCTTCCTCGGGTTTTGCCGGCGTGCGTCTCAGCCCCTCCCGCGAGGGGTCGAAGCGCGCGAACCATACCGATGAGAGCAGGATCAGTCCCAGGCCTATGACCGCCCACAACCAATGCCAAGCGACGATGCCCGGGGTCCAGGCCAGCCCGGGCCAGTTGAAGACTTTATATTGAATGTCGGTGAAGCCTGCGATGCCCAAAGTGCCAATCGTTTCGTTGGGAAAGGCCGCGTTGGCCCCCGCATAAAGGGAGGCGCGAAAGACATCGATGCCCAGCGGGTCTTTGAGCAAGGGCAGCCCCATCTTCCCCCCAACCGAGGATACGGACACGGACATCCACAGGAAAAAGTAGATTGCGTTGCCCACCGCCCCGCGCAGCCAGGGCACGGTGTCGAACACCACCGCGAGCGCGGCGATCAGCGTCATGTAGGGCAGCGCAACGGCGAGAAACGGCATCAGCAGCGCCTCCAGGTCCAGTGCGGCCTCGCCCTGGAGCAGCACCATGATCGCCGCCGCGGCTGCCAGGATCAGCACCAGCACGTAGAGTACCAGACAGTTGCTGATCCATTTCCCGATCAAGTACTCGGCCCGGCTGATAGGGGTGGTGGCGATAATCTGCCCCACGCCGGTGCGGATATCGCGCTTGATGCAGTCACTGACCAGGTAAAAGCCGAACAGGCCCAGGAAGTTGTTGAGTACCAGCACGGTCATCGTGCCGATCCAGGCCGAGTTGAATTCGCCCCGGTAGGAGGGCGAGAGCGGGTTCGGGTCACCCGGCCCCAGATTAAGGAACAGCGTTCCGTTGTTGACCAGCACGCCCATGGTGATGATGGCTGCCAGGGTCAGTAAAAAGCTGTAACGTCGGGCGCGCTCGTAGAAATCGGCCAGTGCCAGGTGGTAGAGGAGGCGCAGGGTGTTCATAGCGGTACTCCCTGGCGCTGCGCCACCATTGCGAGGTACGCATCCTCCAGGTTGGGCGTCACCGGTTGGGCCTCAGGGCGGGGCCGCGCCTCAGAGACTGCCCGCACCTCGACCCCATCCATGCGCCGGATCGTGCCGCTGACCAGGACCTGCTGTTTGAGCACGGGCAGCTCCTGGCTGGTGGCCATCCATTCCCACACGGATCCATTTATCTGCTTGAGCAGCTCCTCCGGGCGGGCATGGACTTTCAAATGCCCCTTGTGGATGATCGCGATATCCGTGGCGGTCGATTCCACATCCGAGACGATATGCGTGGAGAGAATGACAATCCGCTCGCCGGACAGGTCGGAGAGCAGGTTGCGGAAGCGCACCCGCTCCTCGGGGTCCAGACCCACGGTCGGCTCGTCCACAATCAACAGCTGCGGATCGTTGAGCAGCGCCTGGGCGATGCCCACGCGTTGGCGCATTCCGCCGGAATAACCGCCCAGCTTCCTGCGGGCGGCGTCGCGCAGGTTGACCAGGTCCAGCAGGTCGGAAATTTTCCGACGAGCCTTATCGCCGCTCATGCCCTTGATGGCTGCCATGTATTCGAGGAACTCCTGGGCCGAAAGGTTGGGGTAGACGCCGAAGTCCTGCGGCAGGTAGCCCAGCACCGAGCGCAGGACCTCCGGATTTTTGACCACATCCCGGCCGTTCCACAGAATGGTCCCCTCGGTGGGTTTGGTGATGGTTGCCAGCATGCGCATCAGGGTTGACTTGCCTGCCCCGTTGGGACCCAACAAGCCGAGGATGCCTGGGGTCAGCTTCAGGTTGAAGTCCATCAGGGCTTGTATGCCTTTGTAGGCCTTGCTCAGTTTGTGAGTTTCAATTACGAGGGAATTGTCAGTGTCCATTTTCCATGGCTCCTTTCTTGATACGAAACCTTATCAGTATCTACTATAGACGAAAAACTCCTCGGGCGCATCCATCCGCCGAGGAGTTATGGGGTATTCTTTGGATTGTATTTCTTCTTATACCAAAGTAGGATCCTCCGTTTGCCAAACTCCTGATCGGGCCTAAAACTCTTTGTGCTGGAAGCGCCACAGCGCCACCAGGATGAACACGATGCTCAAGACGGCAGTGGCGATCACTTGCGAGACGAACATTGCCGACAAGCGCATCCCCTGCACGACCGCCAGGGCAATACCGTCCATCGACAGCGGTAAGACGTACAGGATCGGTGGGATAAAATTTCTGATCAACAAGCCGCCAAACATGACCCCGAAAGCAATCCCCAGCACCGGCCCGCGTGACTCGAACAGGACGCCCAATAGTATCACCAGGCTCAAGTAGAAGAACAGCCCCAGCATGATCACCCCTGCTCCGGCCAGGAAGGGCGCCAGGGGCGGCGTTTGGTGGGTCGCCAGAAAAATTTGACCCAGGGCGACAAGCCCGGGAATAGCGACGATGAAAATCAGCGCGCCGATGGTAGTCGACAGCAGCTTGGTCAAGATGAAAGCCGGGCGCGCCACAGGCTTTGAGAGAATCCAGGCCGCCGTTCCCGACTGCTTTTCCTGGATGATCTCGTCCTGGGCCAGGATGATCGCGCCGATTGTGCCGGCCATCCCAGTGATGGTGAAAAACATCATCACGCCCCCGATTTCAGGTGGGAGCCCTCCGAACGC
>JAGDMX010000158.1 GCA_017860725.1 Chloroflexota bacterium
CGAAACTCAATCACCGTCTGCTCCAGCCAGCCATCCAGTCCGGCGTTCGCAGGCTCGATGCGCAGCCCGTCGATCGTCTGGCGAACATCCTGGTATGCCTCGCTTAGAGCCGCGAAATAGAGCTCCAGGCTCTCCCTGGCGCGTTCGGAATCACCTCGTGCAAGATAGTTGCGCATTTGTGACGCTTGCAGCTTGAGAAAGCCCAGGGTTTGCGCCAACCCATCGTGGATTTCACGTGCAAGGCGTGTCCTTTCTTGGATAATGGTGGCGTATTCTAGTTCTGCCAGAGTATCGGCATTTTGCACAACGAGAGCGACCTGGCCGGCGATAATTTGCAGTAAGGAGAGCTGGCGTTTATTCAAAGGAGTGGCATGGCAATTGCCTGCCACCAGCGCCCCCAGTGTTGCACGACCTGATAATAATGGTACTGCGATCAAGGAGTGCACTGTCGGTGCTATAGTCGCATCACCACTTACGGCGCTTAACAATACCGGCTGGGTGGAGGCAATAACTCCTTGTGTCACACCATCCACGAAAGGCTGTGATTGTAAAGGTAGATCTCCTTGTATTAAACGCGCATTCGCCAAAACCGATCCGGGCTGGGAAATTACCAGCATAGCAAAATCCGAGTCAACGGTCTGATTGACATTGTCCAGTAAGCCGGAAAGCTGTCCATTCAAGTCGTTTTTCTGGCGCACGATCTGCATCTGGCGCAAAGCCGCCAGCTCACGCCGGCGCAACCTGACCCCCTCCAACGCCAGCGCCGTCTGGTCAATCAACGCCCCTAGGAAAGCGTGCGTATCCTGGCTGATTGGCTCATCGTCAGGCATGTACAGATTGAGCATCCCAAATTCATGTTCATCCCTTCCGAGAGGCAGGCAATAAATCCCGCTGGCATTGAGCGATGGGGTGTGTAACAGCGGGCAAGTGCGGTTAATCGTCCCGGTATTGTTACAATTCCCGCATTGCTGGTGAATTTCCGGTGTTGCCAAATACTCCATCCAGGCTTCAATCCCTGGTACTGGCATCTCACCTTGGCTGATCATTGCCAACGGCTGCCCATGATCATCTAAAGGTACAAACGAAGCTCCTTTAGCTCCGACAAGATCGATCGACAGGCGTAAAACCAGCTCAATCACTTCCCGCTCATCGCTGGCATCCAGGAATTTCTGGCTGACGCGAAAGATTGCATCCAGCCTCTGGTAAGCCAGGGAGACGCGCTGATCACTTTCCTGTTGCTGCTGCTGGGTTAATGCCAGCCTGTCTTGGTAGCGAATCACCAATCGCACCAAATATAACAGTCCAACCAGCTCCCCAATGCTCACCAACCAGAATAATACCTGGGTCGGTACCGGGACGCTGTTGATCCATATTGGCCTCACCAGGAGCAAAAACACACCAGCCAGGAGTAAAGCGCCAACCAGTATCCATGCCACCAGGCGCCAAGGTGAGTCAGAATGTAGCAGTTTTCCTTTGATGCCTGTCACGTATCCTTTTCTAACCGAGCTTCTATCAGATCAACATTTGCCATCAATATTTCGTGAATTTTCACACAAATACTATTTTACTCCAAATTTTCGATTTATCGCCTAACGGGGAATTGTCCGGAGATATGTAATAACCTGCCAGATTTCTTCCTCGTTCAAAATCATTTTCCAGCTTGGCATAGCCGAGGCAAAGGGCGGGCGCAGGCCTCCTTCGGCGATGCGCCAGAACAGATAATCATCTCCTAATCCCTCCTGGTTAACCGCAAGTGGTTGGGGTTTGGGATTGAGTGCGCCTGCCGCCGGTCCATCTCCCATGCCGGTCTCACCATGACAGGTCACGCAATTATCCTTGTATATCGCCTCTCCCGTAGAAATAGCAACCGAGTCACCCACCAGCGGGTTGCTTTTTCCGGAATATTCAACTGGAGGCGCTGGTCTATCTAACGATTTTAGAGCGGTGGCTTTCTGGCTGACAGCCCCGCTACAGGCTGCCAGGATTATGCCGATCATCAACAACCAGATCATCTTGGTTTTCATAGCATTCCCTCGCAAGAAAATATGCTGTCGGCTTCTCCTACATACTGAGTTCCGGCAACGCTGACAGGATTTCTGCGCTATGCATATCCGGTTTTACATTTTCAAAGATCCTGGCGATTTGTCCCTTCACATCGATCAGGAAAGTAGTGCGATAGACGCCTTCATATTCCCGCCCCATTAACTTCTTTGGTCCCCAAACACCGTATAGCAGGCATACCTGGTGGTCTTCATCCGCCAGCAAGGTGAACGGCAGGCTGAATTTGCTCTTGAATTTGGTGTGCGATTTGGAGTTATCCGGGCTGACACCCAGAATAACTGCTCCGGCTTGCTGATAGGCGCTGTAATCGTCACGGAAATTGCACGCCTCTGTAGTACAGCCGGGAGTATCGTCCTTCGGATAAAAATACAATACAACCGGGCTACCGCGATAGTCGGATAACTTGCGTAGTGTACCTGTATCATCTGGAAGGATAAAATCCGGTGCTTCGATTCCTGGTGAGATTGGCATATTCAGTACTCCTTATTAAGATTTACTTGACTTCTGCGATCAGGTTGCCCATGGCAGAAACATCATAGCCCGGTAAGGCTGCCACTTCCTGGCGGTATCGATTATCCGCCAGTACATCGAACAGCGGTGCCAACAAAGGTTGATTGTAGTACTGCTCCGGGATGACCAGCTCATAGTTTTCCTGGAATAAGGGGATGAAATCGAGTTCCAGTGCCCGTGCGGCTGCGGCAATACCCATTCCACAGTCGGCACGCCCAGACTGGACGGCCGCAGCCACAGACAGATGGGTATATTCCTCGTGCTCGTAGCCTCGAATTGACTGAGGTGAAATACCCATTTTCTGTAAATGGTAATCCAGCAAGACACGCGTCCCAGCACCTCGCTGGCGATTAATAAAGGATATCTCCGGGCGGACCAGATCATGCAGACCATGTATCCCGCGCGGATTGCCGGGGTGCACAAGCAATCCTTGCTGGCGTCCAACCAGCGCCACCACTTTAATCGCCATCCCCGGTAAGTATTCATGGATATACGCCAGGTTATACTGCCCGGTTTGCGGGTCCAGCAAGTGCGAACCGGCTAAATGAGCCTCACCACGACGTAAGGCTACCAGCCCTCCAAGGCTGCCAACATTGGCCGAAGATAAACGCCGCTGGTGGTGGTTCAAAAAGGGAGCCATTAAATCCAGGGCTATGTCATGCGAGCCGATAGCAAATATTGTTCGATCCAACGCGGAAAGCGAGCAGTACAACCGCACCTGCACCTTTGCCCCAGCTGGTAGACCTTGTGTGCCGCGCGGCAGAATGGTAATTCCGTCCGCACGCACCAGTGAAGTTATCACACCGGAACCTCGTGATAGCGGCGCAGCCAACAAGTGTTCCCCTACACGTCCAACGGCTACACGCATATAATCGTCGTCCCCCGCTGGTGAAGTCACCTTGCGGGTTAACGTAGCAGTAACTTCTGTTGGCTCGGTTGGCGGTCGTCCGAGCCAACGTGCCAGTAATGGCTCGACTAAGATTTCACCCGTCAGGGCTGCCGAGACTGGGAAGCCCGGCACTCCAATGATGGGTACTGGTCGGGCACTGCCGGTTTTCTGCGGGTGGAGTATCCCCAAAATTACTGGGTGCCCTGGGCGGACTGCCACTCCGTGCACCAACAGATCACCCAACGCTTCCACAACCCGGGCCGAGAAATCCTCTGAGCCAGCCGACGAACCAGCATTCAACAACACCAGATCATGCTCCTGGCTGGCCTGGCGTACACAATCCCGGATAGCCTCGAACTTATCCTCAGTAATCGGTAGCCGGGTTGCTTGGCCTCCCCACCCATCTACCTGTGCTGCCAGCACCATTGAGTTAAACTCGATGATTTCTCCCGGCCGGACCGGTTGCCCGACTGGAATCAGCTCACTACCGGTCGGCAAGATTGCGACCCGCGGCTTGCGTGCCACCTTAACCCGGCTATGACCACCGGCCGCCAACGCTCCCAGGTCGACCGGGCGCAGGATTTGCCCGGCCACCAGCACCAGTTGTGTAGCGACGATATCCTCCCCGATTGGACGAATATGACTCCACGGAGTGACTGCCGCACGCAAGTAGATTTGGTGCGGTTGACGCGGTTCGCTACTCGGTTCACCATTGATACCCACGGGTTCGACTTGCTCAATTGGGACCACTGCATCTGCCCATTCCGGGATGGGATCGCCGGTATCCAGGTAAACCGTATAGCCTTCCCATACCTGAATTGGCAAGGACTTATCGACTACGCGCAGTGATACGGGTATTGCAGGCAATGCCCCAACCGTATCTGCAGAGCGCAAGGCGAATCCATCCATCGCAGATGCGTGGTAATGCGGCGAAGAAATATGGGCAAAAACCGGCTCTGCCAGCACCCTCCCGGTAGCATGCTGGTCTAAATCGATTTCTTCCACACCTAATAAACCAGCTAAGCCGGCTGCCTCCAAAGCCTCAACCAGGCGGTGTTGAGCCTCAGGTAAAGGTATATCACGCAGGTAGATAGACATCCGGATCTCCCGAGCCAACCGTTTCAATTATCAGGTAGCCCGCCCGTTTTAACGCATTCAAAGCACGCTCCAGGGCAGATTCTTTTACCATGACATAGTCAGTGTCATAAGTAGATATAACAAAAATGCTCACTCCGGCTTCCGCCAGAATAGTAGCAATCCCCGCCAAAATACCCAGCAGTGAAAAATCCAATTGACCTTCCACCTGCAGCCCGCGCCAGCCGCGCTCGGAGCGCACCTCGGGCGGGACAAAGCGCTCCTCGCATACGATGCTCAGCTCCTGTCGGGTACGCACAGCTGCCCATAACACACCTTCCCGAGCCCAGATCGGTAGTTCAGAATCCACAGCCAACCGGGTAACTCCCAGGCGTCCCGGTAGCAAGCGCAACGGATGATCCTTCGGCGTAGTCATAGGAAAACCACCTCAACCAGTTCACCAGCGTTCAAACCGGTCACATCCGGTGGGATGCGCACCAGACCATCAGCACGCACCAGAGTAAAAATCAGGTTACTCTTCCCATAAACAGGCTCAGCCACGATCTCATGTTTACCTTCCACCAGCTTGACCGGAACCCAGTCCTCCCTCCCGGCTTGGGATGGCAGATTGCTGGCCAGGTGAGCGGTGCATGATTGGCGCTGACGGCGATTCTTTAACCCATTCAAAGCTTCCACTGCCGGTGTCACGAACAGCCAGGCAATCACCAGAGCGCTGACCGGGTTGCCTGGCAGTCCGATTACACCCTTTCCGTCGCAGACGGCCAGGATCGTCGGCTTACCAGGGCGGATATTAACCCCATGCACAAGTATGCCGGGTTGTCCAAGACGGTTAATGGCCTCCGCCGTCAAGTCACGGGCACTGGCAGAAGATCCGGCCGTGATCACCAGCAAGTCACAGGCTGGCAATGCTTTACTCACTGCGGTATCAAGCGCGGCCGCATCATCCGTAACAATTCCATATCGTATAGGGACTCCGCCCGCCGCCTCGACCAACGCGCTGAGTGTATACGCGTTCACATCTCGTACCTGCCCCGGATTAGGAACTGTACCCGGTGGGACAACTTCATCCCCGCTGGAGAGGATTCCTACTCTCGGCTTGCGCACAACCTGCAGGCGGGTGTATCCCAGAGCCATTAAGCCGCCAATCTCCACCGGGCGCAGCTTGGTTCCAGCCGGGATTACTGGTTCTCCGGCGCGCACATCCTCACCCACTTCCAGTGTATTTTCTCCCGCCGCCACCGCCCGCAGTATCTCAACCTCTCCCGGCCGCACTATCTGCGTATGCTCCAGCATAACTACCGCATTTGCCCCTGTTGGCAGCATTCCACCGGTATGGATCAAGGCGCATTGACCAACGAGCAGTACATATTTTGCCAGACCACCCATTGGAATCTCGCCCACCAGTGAGAGATAAGCCGGCAATGACTCGCTGGCGCCATAACTATCCTCCGCCCGCACGGCATAGCCATCCACAGTTGAGCGGGTGAAAGCTGGCAATGGTTGGTCACTGATCACTGGTGATATAGTGACCCTACCAAGTCCAGCATCAGACGATATCTCCTCAGCTTCTAACTCGATCGGCAATTGCGCCATCCAGGTGTTTAAGGCGATATGTGGGGGTACAAGTTCCAGAAATTCTGGCATTTGATCAGCAACCCGTCCCAAGAATGATCCGCAATGAATACCAAAGTATGCTAACTGATCCAGAATGCAAACGCCAGCATATA
>JAGDMX010000159.1 GCA_017860725.1 Chloroflexota bacterium
CGGGTTGCTGGTACCGGTGATCGGCAATACCTATGCCGGAGCCGCCATCATTGGGCTGACGGCTGTGCTGGACATTGCCGAGCCGGGCGATCGCATCTTGATGGTCTCCTTTGGGTCGGGAGCAGGCTCGGATGCATTCTCGATCACGGTCACGGACGCTGTCCTCGAGCGGCGTGATAAAGCCCCGCACACCACAGATTACATTACCCGCCGCACGCAGATTGACTATGCTACCTATGCCCGTATGCGCGGCAAGCTGGTGATGAAGTAAGTTCAACTGAATCCGAGTATTCAGGAAGCAGGCCACTAGATAACAAGCAAGACGGTAAATCGTGATGGAGGTTGAATGGTGGAGGTAGTGATTGCCGGGATCGGGCAGACCCGGGTAGAGGAGCATTGGGCTGTCTCGCTGCGGGAGCTGGCTTTCATGGCAATTGAACAAGCTCAACTGGATGCTGGCGGGCTGCAGCCGCAAGTCTTGTATGTGGGCAACATGCTGGCACCGCAGCTATCGCACCAGGCACACCTGGCCACTCTCCTGGCGGATTTTGCCGGCCTGACCGGCATCGAGGCTGCCACGGTCGAAGCTGCCGGGGCGTCCGGCGGGGCTGCACTGCGCGCCGGCTACCTGGCAGTAGCTTCAGGGCAGGCGGATGTGGCGCTGGTGGTAGGTGTCGAGAAGTTTACCGATGTGGTTGGATCAGGAGTCGAGGCAGCGCTGGCGACTTCCAGTGATGGTGATTACGAAGCCATACATGGGCTGACCTCAACCGCTCAGGCGGCTTTACTGATGCGGCGCTACATGCATGAATTTAATGTGCCTCGCCAGGCTTTTGCAGGCTTCCCCGTGACGGCACACGCCAACGGCGCTGGTAATAAAAATGCCATGTACCAGAAGGCAATCACGCCGGAAACTTATCATAAGGCAGGTGTTGTCAGTGATCCGCTCAACATGTTCGATATTGCGCCGAATGCCGATGGTGCGGCTGCACTGGTACTGGCGCGCCCCGACGTGCTGCCGCCGCACGCCTCACCGCTGCCGGTGCGAATTGCTGGCTCCAGCTCGGTGAGTGATACCCTGGCGTTGCACGACCGGAACGACCCACTCTCCTTCCAGGCGGCGCGCCTGTCAGTGGAGCGCGCCTGCCAGCGGGCCAGGATCAGCCCCCTGCAGGTCGACCTGTTCGAGCTATACGACTTGTATTCCATCTATGGGGTGCTCAGCCTGGAATCAGCGGGTTTTGCCCAGCGCGGCGAGGGCTGGAAGCTGGTACACGATGATCACATCAGCCTGAAAGGCACCATGCCGGTCAGTACGATGGGTGGATTAAAGGCCCGTGGGAATCCGGGTGGGGCGACAGGTATCTACCAGGTCGTGGAGGCCGTACAGCAACTGCGCGGCCAGGCTGGTGTGAACCAGATACCTGAAGCCAGGCGAGCGCTCGTTCAATGCCTGGGCGGTCCGGCTGCGATCGCGGTCACGCATGTGCTTGAGGTGGGCTCATAAAAGCAACCTGATAGGATTTGATAGCCCCAGATCGGTATATTTAGCACTGTTTGTGATCTGCAACAAGGAGATTTAACCATGGAGATTTCACGCCACTGGCGATTACGCAAGCAACGCTACAGCCTGGTGGGCGAAGAGTGCCCCCACTGTAAAGCCAAGCTCTTTCCACCGCGCGATGTTTGCCCGGAGTGCGGGCATGAGGCCAAGACGCTCTACAATTTTAGCGGGCGCGGCAAAGTTTATTCCTATACCACCGTTTACGAACCCCCGGCGGGCTACGAAGAAAACGCTCCTTACACCGTGGCTCTGGTCAAGCTGGATGAAGGACCGATGGTCACCGCTCAGCTAACCGACCTGGGCGACCAACCGGTCGAGATCGGCACGCCGGTGGAGATGGTCACCCGCCGCCTGCGCCAGGACGGTGACGAGCGAGGATTGATCATATACGGGTATAAGTTTAGACCGATTCTGGCCAGCCAGCCGGCTTAACTCTCACATTTAATCATTACCGCCCCGTAGGAAATTGATCCTGCGGGGCGGTTTCGTTACCTGTGCACCTAGTTACAAAGCGGTTTACGGTAAAATATCCTGATAGAGGTCATTTGACAAGTATGCCTGACCAGGACCCAATCTTATTGCAAACCAAGCTGCACCGGCCGCCGATCACCAGGGGCTTGCTGGACCGTCCACAGCTCTACGAGTTGCTCAATAGCGGTATAAACCGCCCGCTCACCCTGATTGTGGCCTCGGCTGGATTCGGAAAAACCACCCTGGCGAGCAGCTGGCTGGCTAAAATGGCTGCCGGTCAGTTTGCCTCGGAATCCACTATTCCTGCGGCCTGGCTTTCGTTGGACGAAACTGATAGCGACCTTGACCTTTTTCTACGTTATTTCATCGCTGCGCTGCGGACAATTTTCAACGAAGCCTGTCAGGATACCCTGGCTTTGCTCCAGGCACGGCAGCAACCGCCTCAGGCGGTGCTCTACGCTACCCTCAATAATGATCTCGCCAATCTTCCTGGAGAATTAATTCTAGTCCTGGATGACTACCACACCCTCCACGGAGTGGAGGTGCACAACCTGCTCGGCGATATGGTGCGCCACTGGCCAACCCTGCTTCACCTGGTCGTGATCTCGCGCATCAGCCCACCGATCCCGTTGAGTAGCTTTCGTGCGAAAGGCCTAATCAGCGAAATCCGCACCCGAGATCTGCGCTTTTCAGCCGAGGAGTCATCGTCATATATACACATGTCGCAATCAATCCTTTTGAACCAGAACGTTCTACCACTTCTAGAAGAACGCTTTGAAGGCTGGCCTGTCGGCTTGCATCTGGCTGCTCTTTCCTTCCGAACCAGAGACAGCCAGGAAGCCGTCCTGGCGGCATTATCCAGTGAAAACGCCAACATCACCGGATACCTGGTGGATGAAGTATTGGCTCACCTGCCTCCGGCAATCCACACGTTTTTACTGAAGACTGCCATCCTGGATCGCTTCTGCGCTCCATTGTGCCAAGCCGTCATTGGCAACACCGATCCTGCCTGGAATGCACGCCTCTGCCTGGATTGGATTGAGCGCTCCGAGCTCTTCATTACAAACCTGGACAACCAACGGGAGTGGTACCATTATCATCATCTGTTCCAGGAATTACTCCAACAGAGATTGTCTGCGGAGATGACGCCGGATCAGGTGGCCGGTTTACACCTGCTGGCTTCGGCCTGGTACGAAGAGCACGGGCTGGTGGAGGAAGCCCTGCACCATGCCATGGCGGCTGGCAACGTGGAGCTGACCGCCCGCCAGATGATCTCTGGGTTGTGCGAGGTGGTCAACCGGGAAGACCGGCTAACGCTGGAGCGCTGGCTGCGCCTGCTGCCCGAAGATGCGGTCCGGCAACACCCAGGTCTGCTGATCATCAAGGCCTGGGCGCTTGAATTTTCCTGGCGGCTGGACCTGCAGGCACAGACTCTCCAGCAGGCCGAAGCGCTGATAGATGCGGCCGGGGGCATTTCGCTCAAGCCGGATGAGCTGCAGGCCTTGCGCGGCCAGATCCTGGCGCTAAAAGCGCAGCAGGCGTTCCTGAGCAACCGGGCTCCTCAGGCGATCGACTTTGCCCGCCAGGCGTTACAACTGCTGCCGGCCGCCTGGGAGTTCGTGCGCGGCGGGTCGATGCTGTATCTGGGCATGGCAATGCAGGCCAACGGCCAGGCCTTGGAAGCGGAAAAACTGCTGCTTGATGAATACGAGGTGCAGAGCGATAAAACCGGTGTCTACCCCCTGAATCTGCTGAGAGTTTTGTGTTTCATCTACCTTAATAGCGGGCGACTGGAACGCTGCGAGCAGACCGCCCGGCTGCTGCTCGATGGGTCAACAACCCGCAAGATTGCCATTCTAAAGAACTGGAGCGATTGGTTCCTGGGCCTGGTGCAGTACCAGTGGAATGAGCTGGGGCAGGCCGCCTACCATTTTTTGCAGATCGTGGAAAATCGCTATGCCGCCCAGGTGACCACGATGCGGGATGCATTTGCCGGGATCGCCTTGATCTACCATATCCAGGGCGAGCAGCAGGAGGCGTGGCGGACCTTCGAGTCAATTAGCCGTTATGACCTGGAACTGCGCGGCATCGAGGATGAACGGACGCGCTCGCTATACGCCCGCTTGATGCTGTTGCAAGGTGAGCTAGAGAGCGCCGGGCGCTGGGCGGACGGCTATATCGGCCCGCCGCCGGATGTCCCCCTGTTATGGCTGGCAGAACCACAGTTGATGCGGGTGCGGGTGTTGCTGGCACGGGGCAAATCCGGCGACCTTCAGCAAGCACAACAGCTCCTGGACGCGCTGGAAGATATTACCGACCGCACCCACAATACACGCTTTAAGATCCAGATCCTGGCAATGCGCGCCGTGGCGCTGGATGCGCTGGGTGAGTCCGACGCTGCCGCATGCAGGTTGAAGCAGGCTGTTGAACTGGGGCGCCTGGGGCGCTTCATCCGCGTGTTGGTCGACCTGGGCAATCCCATGCTGAGGATGCTGCACCGGCTACTGGAGGCGGAACCGTCTCTGAACTCGATACCCACAATCCTGGCGGCGTTTCCGCAGGAAGAGGCGAAACCTGCAATCATACTGCCGACCGGCAATGGCGCATTGCCGGAACCGCTGACCCCGCGTGAGCTCGAAATCCTGGGCTTGTTACGCGGCCCGCTGAGCATTAAAGAGATTGCCGGTGCACTGTACATATCGTACGCAACTGCCAAGCGCCACACGGTCAACATCTACGCCAAGCTCGGCGTCAACCAGCGCTGGGATGCGGTGACCAAAGCAGAAGAATTGAACATCCTGCCCCCGCGCTGAGCGCTCTGCCCTCTCTTTTATCCCCCAATCGTTATACACCTTTAATACACCCTCCACTTACATCTTAGATACGCCTTTGGGTGGTATATTTCCGTGGGGAAAATGGTTATAATCAATTCAGATCATGAAGATTGACCTAATTTTAGAGTGTCAGTTTCAATCTCACAAAACCATTCAGATCATTCAAAGGAGCAATTTACTATGAAGGCAATTAAATCTGTAAGTGTTGGTTCGTTTGTCCTGTACGGCGCCGTGCTGGCAGCTTTCTGGACATTTGTTTTTGGCTTGATCTATTGGATCCTGGGCTGGATCTTCGGCGCCCAGTCCTGGTGGATCGATATGAACCTGGGCAACTGGAGCGTCTATACACTGACCACCTTCGGTCTGGTTTTTCTGCGCGCGATGATCGCAGCCATCCCCGGCGCAATAGCTGGTTGGGTGATAGCGCTGGTCTATAATGCTGTGGCCGGCATGATGGGCGGGGTCAAGATCAACCTGGAATAGAAATTTCGGTTGCGCGAGATCGATGGATTGATTGTCTGCGAGACGCCATGTTTCGCTGAACGCAGAATGAAGAATTAGCATTAAGGCCAAGTAAAACCCCGGTGATTTCCTGCAGACAGGGAGTCACCGGGGTTTTCACGCCAATTTTCAATCCAGCATTCTTCTCTGCTTCAAGCGCCCTCCAAATATTAAACCCGAGCGATGTACACCTTGATTACACCCCTAGGATACACCTATGGGTGGTGTTATTCCGCGGTCATTTTCACTATAATTTATTCATGATGACAAAAAAAGTCAGGCAGTCTCTACCCTACGACCTGCCGGCCACCTACCAGATCAGCGTGCAAGGCCGGATTGACCCTTCCTGGTCGGATCGCCTGGAAGGGATGCGGATCTACCAGGATCCAGCCCAGGACGCTTCAACGATCACGTTCTTGTTGGGCGAGCTGAGTGACCAGGCGGCCCTGGCCGGGGTGCTCAATACCATCTATGAGCTGCACCTGACCGTCATTTCTGTTGAGCGCCTGGAAATTGATGGATTTAATCAGCCAGAATGACAAATAAGGAAAGGAGAGAAAATCATCCTGATTCGTGTTGGCTGCCCTCATAACAGCCATTCCCAACCGACATCCAATTCAATTTATTCTTACTAGGAGAAAAATGAGATGTGTTGTTTTTTTGCTGCACTGGTATTCTTTGGCCCCCGCCTGGGCTTCCTGATCTACTGGCTGATCGCGCCGGTACGAGTGAACGCGGCATTTGCCACTTTTAACCTGCCTTGGTTGGTTGGACTGGCAGGCCTGATCTTTGCTCCCTGGACCGCGCTGATGTACGTCCTGATCTTCCCATTGAACGGCTTTGATTGGGTCTGGCTCGGCTTTGGAATCATGGCGGACGTTGCCAGTTATATC
>JAGDMX010000022.1 GCA_017860725.1 Chloroflexota bacterium
TGAATTGTGGCGACGCGCCGCCACAATTCACCACCTATTCTTATTTTTAATATAGCTTCTAGCTAGAAAAACCAGTACCGAGCTGTGGCCATAGTCACCAGGGCAATTGCCAGCAGAATGAAATCGACCCATTCCAGAGTATGCAGTTGTTTGTCCAGGGTTTCAAGTTCCGCCATCTGCTCTTTCGTCGGGGGTCCACCTGCAGCTTCGATCTGTGCTCCCAGAACGCCTAAGCGCTTCCCGCGCGGGGTAATCAGAGCCATGCCAACAAAGTAAACAAGAAAGGAGGCGATCGTACCGATCGTAAATCCTAACCCCGGGCCGGTTGTAATCCAGCTTGCGAGATCGCCCCCGGCATCACGCCAGTAGAGGATCGCCCCGGCAATGATGGTCAAGGTGCTGACGATGATCATGAATATGGGATACTTTTGTCTGGCAATGAGATATTGATGAAACTTCGTCCCTGCCGGGGCGGTTGCCTTAACACTCGGAGTAATGTAGAACAAGTACAAGACTGCTGCGCCAACCCATAAGGTTCCAGCAAAGATATGCATGATCCGCAAGAAATTAACCCACAAAATATCCATAATTATCCTCCTGATAGAATGTAATTTTCTTGCTCCGATTTAATCATTATGGTGGATATTAGAGGTCAGGCTAATCCGTACAAATACCCTGACAAAAAGCCTGACAACATAGTCATGTGCTAAGCTTTAATCCGTATAACGACAATCGTAAAGTCGTCCTGCGGCTGGTTCACATCAATAAACCCAGTTACCTCATCTACCACATGATCCAACATCGCCTGGGCGGTTCCGTTAGGTCCTTGTGCAATGACTCGTTCCAACCGGTCAAAACCAAACATGAGCTCTTCGCTGTTTCTGGCCTCAACCGCCCCATCCGTGACCAGGACGACCATATCACCTTTGGCCAGGGTCACTTGCTCTCCCTTATAACCAAATTCTGCCCCCAACCCATGTCCCAAAGGGAATCCTCCTACATTGAGCATCTGGGAATGCCCATTCATCCTCCGGATGTAAGGCGGGATACCGCCTGCATTGGCGATGTAGAGCGACCGTTCGTCCAATTCGAGATAGCAGAAAGCACAGTTTTGATGGCGGGTTTCTGTGTAGGGGACTAACTCTCGGTCCAGCTCTGCCAACCGCTCGCATGGGTCTACTTTCCGGGAAAAGGTTGAATTAAACAAGGATAGGGTAGTTGCCATAAGCAAAGCAGCAGGAATTCCATGCCCTGATACGTCACCCACTGCCAGAGCAAAAGAATCTTCATCGAATAAGTGATAGCTGTAAAAATCACCTCCTATTTCAAGGGTAGGTTTGGAATAACACATCAGCTCCACATGATGCCACTCAATCGAGGCGGAAGGTAGCAGGCCTTGCTGGATTTCGCTGGCCAATTCCAGCTCGCTATGGAGCTCCTGGACTAAACGATCTGATTTTGCCCTTTCTAAATCCAATAAGTGGCGTTGGCAAAAATCTCGGCGTTTGTAGAGCTCCATGAGGTAGCATGCCAGCATACCAATGATGTTGGCTGATATAAAGAAGAAGCTGTTGCTGATCAATACAAAGGTTGGCGTGCGATTGATCCCGATGGCGACAACCTCGTATAATGCCACCAGGATCCAGCCAGCCAATGTAGCATAGATGAACCTCGCGGCAACAAATGTGTAAGACCACATCAACACCAGCAGTAAACCGGCGTAATAATAGTAACTACCTGGCGGATAGGCAATGATCGTCATGGCGATAATACCGGAACCGATTACAACGACCAGCACTACGATAGAAGGCTGCATCCATTTTTTGAAATAGCTGCTCCAGGTGTAAAAGAAAAATAGAATCATGAATGGACATGCAACCGCGAAGCGGATTAACCAGATTTTCTCTTTAACATCCGGGATCAATAAATAATCCAATATCCCGAACATACTGTAGAGGAAAATCCCCAACAGGCAACTAAAGCGTACCTGGCCTATAGATTTCAGGAAATAATCATCGAAGAAAGCCTTTTCCTGTTCGCCGGAAAAACGCAAAGTAATAGGATGCAGGCAAATATCCTGGTTAATTTTTATATTCATCTCCCTGGCTCCCCATTTGATCCGCTGCATTGCTCATGTTAGTCACTCGCAATCTGGGGCTCTGGACATACTGCCGTGGCTTGGTATTGTTCCGGCTAACCGCGCGATGCGGACTGTTCCCAGGATGAATTAAATCACCCAGAAATCAAGACCGGGTCAGGGTTAGCCATACAAAAAACCATACAAAATATGCACTCGAGATACCTTCAAATTATGATTTGTCTGGCTTTTTGTACGAGCATTTGTGAGAATCAGCCATACCTCGAGATCGAAGCTGTAAAGTTTAATTTGAGTAGATCCGATAGGAACAGTTAATGAACAGGAGTGAACAGATGAAACTTACCACGAAACTTGAGGTAATTGAAATGATGGGAACTTTTCTTCCGGCGGCTGCCCTGAGCGCCGCGCTTGAGCTGGGGTTGTTCTGGCGATTGGTAGATAGCCCCAAAGAAGCAGACGCGCTAGCCATGGAATTAAATATACCTGGCAGACGCTGCTATCACTGGCTCAGAGTGCTGGCTGACCTGAATCTACTCGAGCAATCCGGCGAGACCTTTGCCCTCTCCCCAGTTGGTCGGTCTGCAATTATTGAGGCGGACAGCGCGGAGGCGTGGGCGATGCACGCGCGCGATGCGCACGATTATTACCCCTTAGGGTTAGACCTGACATCGGATCTGGGGTACCCGGGGTCGATTTGGTCGCGCCTGGAAAAATTACTTCCCGGTACTATTCACTCTGTGCCGGAAGATCCTCAACAAGCATGGAGCGGTCCTTTCAACTATGTCCATAAAATGACGAAAGATCCGCAACAAGCGCGTCTCTTCACCCAGATGCTTTATGAGATTCATCTTCCTCTGGCCGAACAGATCGCCGATGCTCTGGATATGTCCGACGTTCAGCGTTTTATGGATTTAGGAGGCGGCTCAGGGGTAATCTCGCATGCCCTGCTCCGCCGTAATCCACACTCCAGCGCAGTAGTGGTCGATATCCCCACCGTATGCGCCGCCGGGCAGAAGATTTCTGAACAAATTGAGGTGAGAGACCGCATCAGTTTCTACCCAGCCGATTTTCTTATAGACGAACTTCCTGTTGGATTTGACCTGGTGATCGAATGCGATATCGTGATCTACAGTGAGAGACTATTTCAAAAGATAGCAAAAACACTCAATGAGAATGGACGTTTTTATATTGCCGATCGTCTGATAGATGCCGGGCAGATGAATATCAACAAATACACATTGCGCGGTTTTCGCGAGTCCTTAAACAACCCCAATTTCATGTTCACGAAAATCGAACAAGTCTGCCAATGTTTGAACAATGCTGGTTTCGATATCATGGAGACTGGCGCACTGCCTTATGGGATGCAAACCATCCTGGCAGTCAAGCAGTAAATTCACGCACCAGGGAATAAAGAATCGGACAGGATATCTGCGAATATCCGGTCAAATGGAACTGATTGGGCTCGTTCGCTGATCTGCTCAATCTGCCACTGTGGAAGCCGCGTCTCAATATCGGCTTGCAGCCTGCCCAACTGCACTTTTGTTTCCGGGGAGACTGCCGGATGCTGGAGGGCGTGGATGGCCCATTCCAGAGCGATATCACTTGCTCCTTGTCGCTCTCTAATTAAAGCTAAGCCGAAGAGCCCATCCACGATAAAAGGCACGAGCTGAGTATCCACAGCCAGCTTAATCGCATCCCGGAAATGCTGCTCTGCTCGAGCAAATTCGCACAGGTCAACGGTCACCCGACCCAGATTGATTAATATGCGGAGGGTAATCCAGTTATCGCCCACTTCCCGAGAATATGACAGGCTTTCCCGAAACAGGCGCCGGGCTTCAATATAATCTCCTTGCTGTTGAGCTACTACGCCCAAAAAATTTAAAGCCATGGCAATCGACCATAAATCCCTCAGTTTTTTACTTGTCTGCAAGCTTTCATTCAAGTGCGCTTTAGCTTCCGTGAGCTCACCTAACGCACTCTCTGTTCCACCCAGAAAGAACAGCCCAACCGCAGTCATCCGCTGATCACCACATTGTCGCAGTATGGAGACGGCCATCCGTAAACTTCGGATGGCTTCCTGCAGATTCCCCTCCGCATGAGCCAGCATACCCAGGTTGCCATATGCCATCCCAAGGTTCCAGGCATTACCTGTTTTTTGATCCAACACCAGCCTCTCCTCGAATAATTGGCGAACTTTATCATATTCACCGATCTGCCAATAAATAGCCCCCAAGTAGTGTAAGGCGAAGGTCAGCTCATACTCGGCCTCCATGCTCCGTAAGCGTTCAATGCTGGTTTCAAGCGACTGGCGCGCCTCCTGGAAGCGACCAATATGCATGTCAAACCAACCCTGGCAGACACGTAAATACTCAACTACCTGGGGCAGATCCGGATTTCCATGTGCCTCCGAGTCGAGGTTTCTCTCCAGTAAATTAACAGCCCACCTAAATGAATCACGAGCTTCGTGATAGCGACCGCGGGCATCATAAAACGCCCAAAAACTCTGCAAAGACCTGCGGATCAGGATGGCCTGGTTATGTAAAACCGCATGATGCCAGGCAATACGAATATTTTCCATCTCCCCACCCATGCAATCCAAAGCCGCGATCTGCCCCATTCCCTTTAACATTGCTTCTTGCTTGCAAACGAAATCCAGGTAATAGGCGCTATGTTGAGCCGCTACGGTTTTTAACTCATCCGCATCTGACTGTAGCTGCGAGGCAGCGTACTGGCGCAGCAGCTCGTGAAAATCATAACGCCCGGTAACCTGACGCCGCAACCACGATTTGGCAATCAGATTGGAGAGTATGAAAGGTGTAGCATCTGTAACATATTCCGCTACATCGCGTGTGAATCCGCCCCGAAAGATAGAGAGTCTTCGAAGCACTAGCTGCTCCTCATCAGTGAGCAGTTTCCACGATTGGTCGAACACCACTCGCATCGAACGGTGGCGTTCAGGTGTACCGCGACCTGCTGCCGTCAAAAAGTCGAGGCTGCGCTCGATCTCTTCAGCAATCTCGGCACAGGATAAGGTGCGCACCCATGAAGCCGCCAGCTCAATTCCCAGTGGCATGCCGTCCACCTGACGACAGATCTGATTGACTGCCAGATAATCTACTGATGTAAGGCTAAATCCCGCAGAAGCACGCCGTGCTGCCTGGAGAAATAACGCTACGGCACTATAGTTTTCAAACTCAAGTCGCCCTGCACTGGACTCTCCTGGCACCGTAGCCGATGATTGGTCGGTTATATGCGCTTGTGGATAGGGCAACCCGGCTACATCGAATATCCACTCGCCCGGCACATCGAGTTGCTCACGCGAAGTAACCAGCAATTTCACACCGGGAGATTTTTCGAGTAACTCAAGTATCATCCCGGAACCTGGGATCAAGGCTTCGAAATTATCCAGTACTATGAGCAGTTCTTTATCTTGAAGATGGCTATACAGTTGGGTTTTCGGCTCCAGGGCGCCATGAAAGGTGAATTTTAGCGCATCAGCTACTGCTGGTACAATGAATTCCGGCTGATTTACACCTACTAACGCAACGTAGTAGACTCCATCGCGAAAATTTTCTTTTTGGTTTAGCGCTGCCTGAATTGCCAGCCGGGTTTTGCCAACCCCACCCGGACCTACTAGGCTCAGCAGCCGACAATCCCGCTCCTCTAAAAGTCGGGCAATTTTATCCAGCTCATGTTCGCGTCCGATCAGTGGAGTTGGAGGAATAGGAAAGGTCGATTGACATGGGCACAATGCAATTGGCAGGTGTCCGTTCAGTCGATTGACAGCCCTTTCACCCCGGGCAACCTTAACAAAAATGGGGCGTTCTGCTTCCGGAATCTCTAATGCCTGCGCCAATAATTCGGCGATCTGAATAGATGGGCGACGAGCATCGGATTCGATCTTCTCGATCGTCGCGACTGAGCAGCCTATCCGTTTGGAGAGAGCATCCTGGGTGAAATCAAGTGCCTTGCGCCGCTTCTTGACCCATATTCCGAAGGAATCTTCCGAATCCATGAGGACTCCTTTACTGTCTACTTCAGCGACTATGTAAGATTATTATAGCATTTAATATCCAATTAAGGAAAATTGATCAGTATTATTGAATTAAATATTAAGTTTTTGGGGGCGGATATGATGTGTGTTGCTGAGTGTTCTTATCGGAATTTCCGGCTATCAATCAGGCAGGACAGCAAACTGATTATATTATAATCGATTTTGGTGGGCATGCAGATTTGCCCGGAAAGGACGGATCGAATTGTTTCACAAGAATTGTTCTCCGTTTGCAGTGGCTTGGATGTTTATCCTGGGGGTAATGCTAGCAAGCTGTGCAACGGTACAAGCTCCTATTGAGGGCCAGACTCCTTCAACCACGAGCATTAATATCACGCCCCAAACTCAATCAAAGCCCGAGACACTGCCTACTGCAGATCCATTTATCCAAAAGCGCCAGAAGATGGTTGAAGCCACTATCCAAGATCGCGGCGTACGCGACCCGCAAGTCCTGCGAGCGATGCTCACAGTCCCCCGTCACGAATTTGTCACATTGGATCAGATAGAACAGGCCTATGATGACCATCCCTTGCCAATCGGCTACGGGCAGACCATCTCACAACCCTATATCGTCGCCTGGATGACCGAGCTGCTGGATCTAAAGCCGGGAGAAAAAGTTCTTGAAATAGGTACTGGGTCGGGCTACCAGGCGGCAGTTTTGGCTGAGCTAGGCGGCCTGGAAGTCTATAGTATCGAGATTGTCCCCGAGCTAGCGGCGATTGCGTCTGCGCGGTTGCAAGCGCTGGGATATGATCGGGTGAAAGTCAAGCAGGCGGATGGCTATTACGGTTGGTCTGAATATGCTCCCTTTGATGCCATCATCATTACGGCTGCACCGGATCATTTGCCGGCGCCACTGGCAGCACAATTAAAAGACGACGGTCGCCTGGTCGTCCCGATTGGCCCCCCCGGTGGATACCAGGTCTTGTGGAAATTTGTCAAAGAATCTGGGGAGCTAAGAGCTTATGACCTGGGGATGGTATCCTTTGTGCCATTCACCGGGGAAGGGGTGAGCGGGGGAGGGACGCCCGTCCCTTGAGGGCGTGAGCGGGTGACCAAGACCAGGAGTGCCCCGAAGTAGCACAGCGCACCTAATCGGAGTACCCAGTTAAATCCGAAGGTCAGTGCCAGTAACGCCGCCAGAACGGCAGAAATGACCGAAGCTGAGCCGTTCACAGCCCACACCCAGGGGATATTTTCGGATAATCCACCTTGCTCGAGCCGCCTGATCCCGGATGGGAACGGGATGCCCATCAGGAACCCAATCGGCGCCAATAAGACCACGGTCAGCAGCAGCCGCAGCCCGAAAGACAAACCCAATGTATATTTGAATAGGTAGGGCAGCAAGATCGTAAAAGCCAAAAGCAGCACCACCAGCAGGGATAAGTCCAGCTTAACGGAAATCTTTCTTGTCAGCAGGCTGCCAATACCGGAAAAGAACAGCAAGGTGAACAGGATGGCAGCCATCGCATAGGCCGGGTGACCAAGGAACAGTATAAATTTCTGGATCAGAGGAATTTCCACCAGCATGTAGGCCAATCCGATCAGCCCGAAGTAGATCAAATATCCAACTGGAGACTTATGCCGTGCTTTGCTCCGGTTATCTCTGGTCGGCCGGCTCCTGCGCGCCAGGAAGACAGGCAGCAAAATCAGCACAATTGCCAGGCTAGCCGAAAGGATTAATAATGCCAGGATCACGAAATATCCCGCCCCGCCAAATGGTTGCCAGGTCTTGCCTAACTCGGATATGATCTGACCTGATTGCGCCCATGTGAAAAAGTGGCTGAAGAATGGCCGATCATCCGTCGGAGGGCTGACTTCAAATGGATACTGCCGGTAAAATGACTGGCGCGGGCTGGCTGCCAACAGTCCTTGATAAGTTTGATAATAGACGGATTCAGGTAATACATTGTAAAGGTTCGTCTCCTCCTGGCTGATCCCCGGCAAGTAGGTCAGATCAAACGCCCGTTCGCCAGCAAACTGCTGGATCAAACGGATCTCCATTTCATCAAATGGCGAGGTCTTAACTAAGAAGGTAGCAGTGTTGTAGCCCCGGAAGGCAACCACTCGCTCGCGGGGATCCAACCCTTGTCGTTCGAGGGCCTCCACCGCCAAGGCAAATGTGCGCAGATCCTCACTAGGCGGATTCTGCAGCCAGCGGGTGAGCACAAAGATCCCTTCTGGTTTAAGCTTTGCCAGGGTATCCTCAAATGCCTCAACGGTATAGCGGTAATCTTCGGCCAGGCTGTAAGCGCCCGAGCGAACCGGATGATAGGCGCTGTTTAAGGATAAGACGATCACATCGTACCGTTGAGGGGTATTACGCAGGTAGCTGCGCTCATCTGATATGACGACCTTTACCCTGGGGTCGGCGTAAACAGGCACAGCCGCGACGATGAGTGGGTTGACTTCAACCGCATCCACACGGTCGGCGCCCTGGGCCAAAGCCATTATAATATCCAGGCCTCCGCGACCACCAAGCACCAAAGATTTGGCTTCGGGTCGCAGCTTATATGCAATTGCATTGGGCAGGTATTCGCTGAACTGCAGACTTGCATCTGCATCCAATATTGGGCTAAGATCATCACCGTCTACCAGCAGCCCGCGCTGTACCGGTAAAGGTTTAAGATATCGATAGCTTAACCCAGGGAAAGCATGAATGGCTGGACTGCTGAGCACATCCACACGCGAGTAGGCATTCCATTCCTGGGAGACCACTTCGGCACCCGGCTGCTGCAGGATGTAAGACAGGCTTTTATAAGGCGATAGGTGCAACTCTAGAAATTCAAATCCACCGCCCGCAATGAAGCGCAATCCCAAATCGGCGATCACGAACAGCAACCCAATCCCAGTCATCAACCAGGCAATACTCAACGGGCGAGATTTAAAGCCAGGCGAGTGGCTCTGAGTATCGTCATTAATTTCAGCTTCCCTACGACCTCCAACCAATGAACCAACGGCTGCCAGAAACGCTAATCCGCTACTGAGCACCACAACGCCCTCAGCGCCTAACCTGCCGGGCGCAGCTAGTGCCAGGGCACATCCTAAAGCAGACCCTAGCAGGTTGGCTGCATAAGTGCGACCTGCCGTAACCGGTGACAGGGCCAGCAGCAGGCCCACTGCCAGGCCGTTGAAGAAGAAGGGCAGGGTGAGCGCCAAATAATGCACCGCCAGAATCCATGCCTGACGGCGATCCCAGGCGATGCTAAATGAGTCAAAAGGCAACTGATTCACCAGCAAATATGCCCCTAGGATGCTGAATCCGCAAGCCAGGGACAGCCATGCCAGACTCTTCCAGATGGGCTTTTGCAGCAAAGATGGAAAAATAGACAACGCCGTACCGCTGGCCCCATAGCCCAGCAGCGCCAGGCTGACCACCATAAAGGCAAAGTGATAGAACTGAGACACGGATAACAGTCGGCTCAGATCGATTTCAAAGAGCAGCACCGCTGCCGAGAGGAAAAACAGAGTCAGTTCTATAAAATTAGCATACCGAAAAACAAGACAGCGGTCAAGCGGGTAACAACAAAACTACCTCAAGCAATCTACCGGCATCCTGGTGCAGTTAAAGCTCATCAAATTCTGCAAATCCCAAACCGGTAGGTGGCTTCCGGCAATCACCGCAATAATGTATTAAATAACATCATCTTTATGAGCATATACACTATACACAGGCTCATGATGGGAGTAAAGTAAAAATCTATGAATGATGCCAGATGCAAGTGCACCAATTTTGTGAGCTTGTGGCAACTGAAGGGACAAAAGGAATTTTGGGTAGCTATGCAGCTATTGTGGAAGGAGGCGCCAGGGGTTAACTCATTATCGTATCCAGGAAGTCACTGGTTTCCAAAACAAGTTAAGGAGAGCTGATCAATGACAGAAAAAATTGAAAACGAAAAACTTCTCGCCATGTACAAGAGCATGGTGACGATCCGTCTATTTGAGACCCGGGTCAGCGAGCTGTTCGCCGCCGGGAAACTCCCCGGCTTCATTCACCTTTACATCGGTGAAGAAGCGGTGGCTACCGGTGTCTGCGCCCACCTGAAAGGCCAGGACTACATCACCAGCACGCACCGCGGCCACGGGCACCTGATCGCCAAAGGCGGCGACCTGAACATGATGATGGCCGAGCTGTACGGCAAGCGCACAGGCTACTGCAAAGGCAAAGGCGGCTCAATGCACATCGCCGATGTCGACCTGGGCATCCTGGGCGCCAATGGCATCGTCGGCGGTGGCCCTCCAATCGCCGCTGGCGCAGCATTTGGCATCAAGTACCAGGGCGGCGATGGTGTGGTAGCCTGCTTCTTTGGAGATGCAGCTTCCAACCAGGGTACCTTCCACGAAGGCCTCAACCTGGCCTCCGTCTGGAAGCTGCCGGTGATCTTCGTTTGCGAAAACAACCTGTACGGCATCTCTGTTAGCCAGGCCCGTCACCAGAACATTTCCGATGTGGCCGACCGCGCCAATGCTTACGATATTCCTGGCGTGGTCGTGGATGGCAATGATGTCATGGCAGTCTATGAAGCCGCCGGCGAGGCGATCAAGCGCGCTCGGGCAGGCAAAGGCCCGAGCCTGATCGAATGCAAGACCTACCGCTGGCGCGGTCACTTTGAAGGCGACCCCACTCCTTACCGACCCAAATCAGAAGTTGATGCCTGGATGAAGAAAGATCCCATCCCGCGCTTCGAAGTTGCTCTGAAAGAAATGGGCGTTGTTACGGATGAGGGAATTGCCGCCATCAAGAAAGAAATCAGCGAGAAGGTCGAGGCTGCGGTCAAGTTTTCCGAAGAAAGCGCCTGGCCTGCCTTGCAGGAAATCTTGGATGACGTTTACACCGGCGGTTCGGTAGCCGTGTAAAGGAGAGAGCCATGAGAACATTGACATTTGCTAATGCGTTAAACGAAGCCCTCCGGCAAGAAATGCGGCGCAATCCGAAAGTTTACATTGCCGGTGAAGATGTTGGCCTGTATGGCGGTATCTATGGTGTGACTGCCGGTCTGTTCGCGGAGTTCGGCGAAGACCGTGTCAAAGATACGCCAATCAGCGAGAGCGCCATCATCGGTATGGCGGTCGGCTCTTCTGCCGCTGGCTTGATCCCGGTGGTAGAGATCATGTTCGTAGATTTCATCGGTGTCTGCATGGATCAGCTCTTGAACCAGGCAGCCAAGATGAAATATATGTTCGGCGGCAAGGCCAAGCTGCCGATGGTGCTGCGCACTACCCAGGGCGCTGGCCATGGCGCGGCTGCCCAGCACTCCCAGTGCCTTGAGTCCTGGTTCATGCATGTACCCGGCTTGAAGGTCGTGGTGCCCAGCACCCCCTATGATGCCAAGGGACTGCTTACCACCGCTATGCGCGACGGCAATCCGGTTGTCTTCCTGGAGCACAAATACCTTTACGGTACCATCGAAGGCGAGGTGCCCGAAGAGCAGTACGAGATCCCGTTTGGCAAGGCGGATATCAAGCGCCAGGGCAAGGATGTCACTGTGGTCGCTACCATGCATATGGTTCACAAAGCTCTGGCCGCGGCCGAGCTGCTGGCGAAAGACGGCGTCAGCGTTGAAGTGGTTGACCCGCGCACACTGACTCCCTTTGATGAGGACACTATCATCGAGTCGGTCAAGAAGACCCACCGCTTGGTAGTGGTAACCGAGGAAGTTGCCCATGCCGGCAGCAGTGCTGAAATCGCCGCCCGCGTGGCCGATAAGGCCTTTGACTATCTCGATGCCGGCATCAAGCGCGTCACCGCGCCGTTCACACCGGTGCCCTTCAGCCCCGTCCTGGAACAGGAATTTATCCCCAGCGAGGCGAAGATCATCGAAGCGATCCACGAGGTGCTCGGAAAGGCCGTCCCGGCTTGATTCAGCAGCTGCATCGCTAAATTCTCGCCATTTGAGGGGGTGGTCCCACCCACCCCCTCCATTTTTGCCACGCATTATTCGGAGAAAGTATGGCATTAAAAGCAGCCCTGATCTTTTTAACACCCCAGGTAGACCCGCAAAAGGACCGCCAGACGGTAGTGACTCCCGCCGTCGAGCTGACCGCCGTGGCAGTCAACAATTACGTCGAGGCAGGGAAGGTTTGTCAGGAGCTGGTCGTGGAAGGAATTGCGGCATTTGAGTTGTGCGTCGGTTTTGGCAATATCGGTGCGAGTATGATTGCTGAATCGCTCAAGGGCAAAGCTGCTGTTGGCGTCGTCCGTTTCGATGGTCACCCCGGCCTCGAGGGCAAGAGTGGCGACGAATTATTTAATTGAGCAAGGTATAGAGGTTCTGTGGTTACTGTTGGTATTATCCCAAATCCCGCTTCAGGTAAAGACATCCGCCGTCTGATCGCTCATGGCTCGGTGTTTGACAACCAGGAAAAAGTAAATATCGTCCGCCGGGTGATGCTCGGTCTGCAATCCGCCGGCGTAGATAATGTAATCATCATGCCAGACTACTTCGGCATTGGCCGCCGCGCCCTGGATGGCGTGCAACTAAAAATGGCAGCCGACATCCTGGAGATGAGTATCGAGGCCAACCAGGACGATTCCACCCGCGCCGCCGGCATGATGCGCGAAATGGGTGTCGGCGCCGTGGTCACCTTGGGTGGTGACGGCACCAATCGTGCCGTGGCCAAAGAGATTGGCGATGTACCCATGATGCCCATCTCCACAGGCACCAACAACGTCTTCCCGCAAATGATCGAGGGCACGCTGGCAGGCATGGCAGCGGGCATCGTCGCCGGGAAGTTACTGCCCTTGAACGAAACCGCTCAACGCCAATTGCGCCTGGATGTGATGCGCGATGGAGAGCTGATCGACATTGCCCTGGTGGATGTAGTAGTCAGCGATGACATCTTTATCGGCTCACGCGCGATTTGGGATATGACCAAGGTGCGCGAGCTGGTTCTGACGCGCGCTTCGCCCAGCAATATTGGTTTGTCCTCGGTAGGCGGCAGCTTGTTCTGCCCGCGCCTGGATCGCCAGCATGGCGTTTACATCCAGATCGGGGACGGCGATAGCCTGGTAGAACTGACTGCGCCGATCGCCCCTGGCCTGGTCGAGACTATGCACGTCACCAAGTTCCGCTTATTGGAAATCGGTATGTCTGTACCGGTACATGTCAAACCTTCCATCCTGGCGCTGGATGGCGAGCGAGAAGTCAAAGTTGCGGCAGGGGATGATATTCATGTAGCCCTCACCAATCATGGTCCGTATGTGATCGACACCCACCGAACGATGGATGCCGCCGCTAGGCATGGGTTGCTCAGGCGCATGAAAACCCCAGAAATCTCTTCCACGCGCTGCCTGTTATGCACGCTGGGAGTGTGCCAGGACCCACCCCTGCAGTGTTTGATTGAGGAGAATTAGAACCTGTGTTGGCACAAAAAAACTACAAACGCTTTGTGATTGAATTCGGCATGGGCCTGGATCAGCATGGGCAAGACCCCACCAGTGCTGCTTGCAAAGCGGTCAAGGACGCGATTGCCAATAGTTGCCTGGCGGGGGTGGTCGAGATTGCGCGCCTGAGTGATATCAACGACATGCGCGTCGACATGCACATCGCCTGCCCACATCCAGACCTAATCGACCGGGAAAAAGTGCTGGCAACATTACCCTTTGGTCAGAAACAGCTTTTCATCACCGAAGGCGGCATGATCGCCCACGGCCTGTTCCAGCCCGAACTGGGTGATAAAACCGACGAAGCTTTTATCGCCAATGCCGCCATCATTGTCTGGGTGGATGTTAACCACATGATCCAATCCTGGCAATCCGAAATGAATGTGTGAAAGGTTGAGGGTCCATAAAAGAACATCAAGGAGAACAAGGAGAAGTACGTGGCTAAACAAGTGATTATGCCCAAATTGGGCATGGCAATGAAAGAAGGTCAAATCGCCAAATGGGCTAAAGCCGATGGCGATAGTGTGACTCCCGACGATACGGTTGCAATTATCGTCACTAAAAAAATCACCTATGAATTAAAAGCCCCAGGCGAAGGCATCCTGCGGCATGTCTTGCGTGCTCAGGAAACTTGCCTAATTGGGACATTAATCGGCTATGTCCTGGCGCCAGGTGAAGCCATGCCTGAGGTCGAGAAAGGAGCTCCGATAGCTCCGTCTGCAGAAATCCCTGTAGCAACCAAAGCCAAAGTGGCAGCGGCTGACAAAGGTGCCGCGGTGACACAGGCAGCACCAGCCCAACCGGGTGGATTTGTGGTGGCCTCGCCGTCCGCCCGCCGGCTGGCGCGCGAAGCCGGGATTGACCTGGCCCTGGTACCGGTGGATAGCGCCGAGGGGCGTGTGAGCGAAGCCGATGTACAGAGATATATAGAAACTCTTCAGAATGTACTGATCACCCCCGCGGCGCGCAAGCTGGCTGGCGAGCACGGTCTGGACATCACCCGCATCCAAGGCAGCGGGCCTGGTGGGCGCATCGTCGAGGACGACATCGTGCGCCTGGTTAGCCCACCACCGACCGCCCCAACAGTCCCAACACCGGCGCCTGCTCCGATCGCTGGTCCCATAGGCGCAGCAGTGCCATTCACCGGACTACGTCAGATGATCGCTGAAAATATGGTCGCCAGCCTGCATAGCATGGCCCAGGTCACCGTAACCAGCGAGATCGATGTGACCGAACTGGTGGATCTGCGCGAGCGTTTGAAGAAAGAATTCGATCTCACCTATACCGACCTGATCGTCAAGGCTGTGACCGTGGCGCTACGTAAACACCCGCGCCTGAATGCCACTTTGGACGGCGAAATCATCCAGCCGCTGGAGGAGATCCATATCGGCGTGGGGGTGGCATTGGAGGAAGGCCTGATCGTACCGGTAATTCGCAACGCTGACAAGCTCAGCGTGCAGGAAATCGGGGCGGCATTGCGCAGCCTGGCAGCCAAGGCGCGCAGCAACAGCCTGGAGATCGACGAAATCTCTGGCGGGACCTTCACCATCACCAATCTAGGTGCCTTTGGTATCGATGCCTTCACACCCATCATCAACCCACCTGAGGTAGCCATCTTAGGCGTGGGCCGCATTGTCGAAAAAGTGGTGGTTTACCGCGGTGATGTCGCCAGGCGTTGGATGATGGTGCTGAGCCTGACATTCGATCATCGACTAGTGGATGGCGCCCCGGCGGCTGCCTTCATGCAGACATTGGGAGATGTGCTTTCACATCCCTATCTGATTCGTTGAGTTTCACCGTAAAGGGATAATTCCTATGACTCAGATTATTGTGATCGGTGGAGGGCCAGG
>JAGDMX010000160.1 GCA_017860725.1 Chloroflexota bacterium
TTCACTGCAGCAGCCAGCGGCAATCCGGCTCCCACCATCCAATGGCAGGTGAGTACAGACAATGGCAGTACCTGGAATGCGATTTCTGGCGCTACATCGACAACCTACAGCTTCGCCGCCCAATCAGCCGATAACGGCAAGCAGTACCAGGCTGTCTTTACCAATACCGCCGGATCAGCGACCTCCAATGCCGCTACACTGACCGTGAATTTTGCCCCAACCATAACAACGCAACCAGCCAGTCAAACGGTCAACGCCGGGCAGACGACGACTTTCACTGCAGCAGCCAGCGGCAATCCCGCACCGACCATCCAATGGCAGGTGAGCACGGATGGCACCAGCTGGACAAATATCGCCGGAGCTACCTCGACAGCCTACAGCTTCATCGCTCAACTTACTGACAACGGTAAGCAGTACCACGCCATCTTTACCAATCCCGCTGGATCGGTGAGCAGCGCTTCTGCGTTCGTGACTGTTATAAGCGACCTGATCTTTAGCGATGACTTTAGTTCGTGCAGCGCGGCCGCATGGACAGGCGGGGTGGTCAACAGTGCGAGGTTGACCTTCACTACATCAGCTGGGCGGAATTCCACCTGTGGGATGGGTGTAACCATCGCCAGCAGCGCCGCTGCATATGTAAATGATCCCTCTCCGAATGTGGAAAATCGTTTCCGTGCCCGCTATTACTTCAATCCGAATACGTTAAAGTTGTCAAAGAACGGTCTGCTTACTATCTTCAATGCCTACAATACTTCAGGTTTGGCAACCATCACCGCTCAGGTCCGTTACACCGGCAATACCTATCAATTGCGCTTGGGACTGCTCACAGATGCCAAAAAATGGAGCTATACTGGTTGGTCCACAATTTCTACTGCCTGGCATCCAATCGAGTTTGACTGGCGTGCTTCCACTGCTGCCGGAGCGAATAATGGCAGTCTGACCTTCTGGCTGGATGGCGCGCAAGTAGCCACAGTAAATGCAATTGATAATGATCAGCAAAAGATCGATAAGATCGCTTTAGGAGTCATTTCGGGAATGACCAGTACGACGCAAGGCACATCCTATTATGACGATTATGAATCCGGCCGGCTAAGTTATATTGGACCTTAGCGTCGAGGCAATGTTCAATAATACATTAACAGTCTAATTATTCAAGGTAACAGAGGATACAGTCATGAAAAAATCAACCCAATTTAAACACCTTTTAAATTCAAATCAAGTCGAATTTATAATGGAAGCACATAATGGTTTGAGCGCAAAGATTGTCGAAGAAGCCGGCTTTAAAGGCATCTGGGGGAGCGGCCTGACAATTTCGGCGTCTACGTGCGTCCGAGATAGCAATGAGTTGAGTTGGACCCAAGTGCTGGATATCGTGGAATATATGAGCGACGCGACAACGATACCCATTATGTTGGATGCCGACACAGGTTATGGCAATTTTAATAATATGCGCAGACTTGTACGCAAGCTAGAGCAGATCAACGTCGCGGCAGCATGTATTGAAGATAAAATCTTCCCAAAGTGTAATTCCTTCATCAATAGTGAAGACCAATCGTTAGCTGGCGTGGATGAATTTGTTGGAAAGATCAAAGCCGCCAAAGATACCCAGCAGGATCCGGATTTCTGCGTGGTGGCCAGAACGGAAGCTTTTGTGGTTGGTCGAGGATTGAATGAAGCTCTCGATCGTGCGGATGCGTATTATAGGGCTGGCGCTGATGCCATTCTGGTTCATAGCAAGATAGCAACCAGCGATCAAATCCTGGCGTTCATGGCTGAATGGCATAAGATGTGCCCAATAGTGATTGTACCCACAAAATATTATTCAACTCCAACGAAGGTGTTTGCAGATGCTGGTATTAGTATGATTGTTTGGGCCAACCATCTGTTGCGCTCCAGCATTACAGCTATGCAGGAGACCGCAGCCAGGGTATATCGCGAACAAAATCTAATGTCAATCGAGAAGGAAATTGCGACAGTAAAAGAGATCTTTCGACTACAGAATGATGATGAGCTTCGCGAAGCAGAAAAACGTTACCTGCCCCGGATAGAGGCCTCTATCCTGCCCAGATAGGATATATATTATTGCGAAATTTGAATTGAGCTTTGTTTGCTGGTAGTCTCCTGGTGATTTGCAATGGAAACAGGAGAAATGCGAAAATTATCGGAGGAAAAATTTATGTCATCAGCTCTTGCGAATGGCAAGACCCCTTATGCGATTGTGGTAGGCCTGGATACCCTTAACGGAATACAGACCGTGCGAATCCTCGCGCGGCACAAAATCCCGATCATCGCAATAGCCAAGGATCCAAAACATCACGGTTGCCGTACTCGACTATGCGAGCGAATCATCTTTACAAATACTGCCACTGAAGAATTGATCCAAACCTTAGTGGCGCTAGGACCGGAGTTAAAGCAGAAAGCGGTTCTCTATCCCTGCGTTGATATGAATATGCTTCTCATTTCCAGACACCGTCAGGCATTAGAACCATGGTACCATGTTGTCCTGCCTGCACCTGAGGTGATCGAAACGTTGATGAACAAGCTAAATTTTTACACCTATGCGCAACAGAATGGCTTTCCAATTCCACAGACACGTTACCTGAACAGCCAGGAAGATGCCAACCGGGCTGCCGCGGAGTTGACCTTCCCTTGTGTGCTCAAACCACCAATGAGCGCTATACCGGAATGGGAGAAAAACAGCAAACTTAAAGCCTATAAGTTATCCAGTCCGGCTGAGCTGCTTGAATTTTATGAGCGATCCAAAGTTTGGGCAAAAGATTTGATCGTGCAAGAATGGGTTGAAGGTCCCGATTCCAATCTTTATTCCTGCAATTGTTACTTTAATGATCAATTCGAGCCGGTAGTTACCTTCGTCTCACGCAAGTTACGCCAGTGGCCGCCCGTGACCGGCGAGAGCTGTCTTGGCGAGGAATGTCGGGATGACGTAGTCCTTAATGGCCGATCGCCTATCGCCGAAGCAGGTGGGGTCGAGTTGTTGTATACCATGTACTGTGACACGGTAGGGCTTCCTCTTCCAGAAAACCTTGACCAGAGCTACAAAGGAGTTAAATGGGTCGATCTACGGCGGGATGTGCAGTCCGCCCTTTATCACATCCAGGAGGGGGATCTTACACTCAAAGGCTGGTGGAAATCATTGCAAGGCAAAAAAGCACACGCGCTATTTGCCTGGAACGACCCAGCTCCCTTCTTTGGAGATCTCGTGAGGGCTGCCCGTTTATATATGGTACCGGAAGAACGAAGACATAGAGATTATCGCAATCTATAGCCGGCTCTCTGCAATCGCATAACTGACTTAAAAGAACTGATGAATACTTTCCGATCTATTAAGAAACCGGTCGTTAACCATTCGATTGAGACCCTTCTTGGTTTACGCGCTCTTTTGTTCCTTGGGAAAAGATATACCTGCCCTTGTTGCGGTTGGAAGCTCCGAGCCTTTACTCATGGAGGCACTTCACTTAAAGTGCGGCCTTTAGGCTACTGCCCACATTGTAATTCGAAGGCGAGACATCGCCGATGGTGGCTCTTCTTAGAACAGAAGACCAACTTATTCTCAGATCAACTTCGTCTATTCCATGCTTCACCAAATTATTGTCTATCCCGGCGGTTCAAAACGCTGCCCAATATTGATTATATAGGCGTCGATCATAATAATCACCGAAACATAAGCATCAAGATGGTTATGCCTGCGACTCCAATCCTTTCTGATACCTTCGATGCAATTCTCTGTATTCATGTCCTGGAACACATCCAGGAAGACCGGAAGGCCATCCATGAGCTTTACCGGATATTGAAACCCGGTGGATGGGCAGGTATCAGCGTGCCGATCCGATTAGATCAAAAGACCTATGAAGACCCCAGCATTACTTTACCTGAAGAGCGCGAACGTGCTTTTGGTGAAACCGTACATGTACGATACTATGGCTATGATCTCGTAGATCGCCTATCCGAGGCAGGATTTCATGTACAGATGTACCCTGGTAAGGAAGTTGACGAGTTGAGCAGGCAAAAGTATGGCCTGCGTGATGATGAGAACATTTTCTACTGTACAAAATGTTAACCGGAAAAGATTTTGGGGTGAAATATGCATATTGGATGAGGAATCTATGTTTACTGTTGCATTAATCGGCGGCGATGGGGCTGGAAAATCCAGCATAGCGAATAGAGTCATACAATCTTCTGGGTTGCCCATGAAATACCTATATATGGGCTTGAGCACTCGGTCGAGCAATCATGCGTTGCCGACCTCTCGGATGGTTCTTTATTTGAAGAAAAGGATGTACAAAAAAGGAGCAAAAAAGGCTGAAGGCCATCTTCCCGAGGAAATTCCTGCAAGTGAATTAGAGTACAGTGAAGAAACTCATGGCTGGCTGTGGAACACGGCTCGATTCCTTAACCGCCTTGCAGAGGCATGGTATCGCGAGCTCATTTCAATTAATTATCAAATGCGTGGGAATGTAGTGATCTACGACCGTCATTTTTTCTTCGATACAGCACCTGGGGTAATTAATTCCCAAAATCAAAGCCTTCTACTGCTCGACCGGCTATATTTCTGGCTTATGAGCCATTGGTATCCAAAACCCACCTTGACGATATTTCTAGATGCACCGCCGTGGTTGCTCTATCGCCGTAAAGGTGAAGCAACACCGGAATATTTAGAACAACAGAGAAATAGTTTTTTGGCTCAAGGGAAAAAACTTGCCCATTTTATCCAGGTTGATGCCTCTCAGCCTTTGGATGCGGTATACGATGATGTGATCCACCATATTTTGGATTTTTATACCCTTCAATATCCTCAACGGTCTGTTCTTCCTCAACAAAACAAGGTCGCGAGAAAATGAATTTTAAAAAATGGTACGCTGATAGAGGACCGAAATTTATTGCCCAACGTGCATCCAAGCTATTCAGTCGCTATGGTATCAGTGCACAACGATCGAAAACGCGGATCGAAGACAGTATGCAAACCTTAGCCAAATTTGGATGCGCACCTACATTTTTCACCCCTGGTACCGTTGTCGAGCGATACCCACAGTTTATCCAAGGTCTCCAAAAGGAAGGTGCAGAGATCGCTGTACATAGTTACCAGCACATCGACCTCAGTGCAATAAAACCGGCGGAGGCCGTTGATCAACTGATGAAGGCGCTCAGCGTGTTTGAGAAATTTGGGATTGAGAACCATGGTTTTCGTGGCCCGTATTTGGGCTGCTCGAAGGAGCTATTAGATTCTATACCCGCGGATCTGTTTGAATATAGCAGTAATCAGGCTATTTGGGTTGATGGACCTGCCCTCGACAGCGCAACGAATCAAACCCTTATTTTTGATACCCTGCGTCGCTTTTACCAGCCCGCGCCATCATCTGAGACAGTTTCAAATCCTTCAATGAGAACAAATCTGCTTGAGATCCCAGTCTGTGTTCCAGACGACTTGCAATTACACGATGGCTTAAATCTTAAGTCTCCGGGAATTTCACAAGTTTGGATCGAGATGCTTCAACAAACGCATGCGCGAGGCGACTTATTCAATCTGATCTTCCATCCTGAGTTGAGTTCTATTTGTACAGAATCGTTCGAAATTTTATTGGAGCAAGCGAAGTTATTAAAACCGGCTGTTTGGATCACAAGATTATGCGATATCAATGATTGGTGGAAAGAAAAAGCTGGCTTCAAGGTGGATGTACATCCGAATTCCGAAGGCCTGACGCTTGAATTTACTTGCAGTGCACGCGGTACTGTTCTCGCAAAAGGTTTTGATCATACCTATTCAGATAATCTCTGGAACGAAACTTATTTCGAACTACAAGATAAAACTCTAACACTACCGACTAATCAACATCCTTTCGTCGGTCTAGACTACAAAGCTCCTGAGCAAATTGTTACCTTTTTAAGGGAACAAGGTTATATCGTTATAACCGACCACATGGCTACTTCCTGTGAGGTATATATCGATGCTGAAACTCTCTCAAGGTTGGGCAGCCAGGTAAACATCATCGATTATATCGAGACATCCTCTGCTCCCTTAATTCGGTTTTGGAAATGGCCAAATGGAGCTAAAAGCGCAATCTGTATCACTGGCGATCTGGATGCAATGACTCTTTTTGATTATGCATCCCGTCTTAGTACTCCATAGAAGAAACACACCTTCGACTCTGATTATGTTACCAATCATAAGCGAGAAAATTCATCATTAACCACGCGGCGTTCCCTTAAGATACCTCCGATGTGCTGAGCGCATGCATTCATCCATAACTACCTCTAATCCGGCTTGACGAGCTCTTTCGGCAGCCTGTTCATTCACGATGCCTTCCTGCATCCAAACCACTTTAGCCCCGACCTGAATTGCCTGTTCTACAATCTGAGGTACATCTTCGCTACGCCGGAATATCTGGACTACATCCACTTTTTCTGGTATTGATAGCAAGTCCGGGTAGGCTTTTTCCCCTAACACCTCTTTCAAATTAGGATTTACTGGGATAATCTGGTAACCCTTTTCTTGCAAATATGCGGGGACAGAATAAGCCGGCCGATCAGCACGCGCGGAGATTCCTACCACGGCAATCCTGTGTGAGTTTTCCAATATTTTAGTCTCCAAACTTGCGCCTCGATCGGGGAGAGCAGCAATAGATGGTTGTACAACAGTCTGCGAATCGAAATTTAAAGGCAGGATAACGCGAAAAACTGTTCTCCCCGGCTGCGAAAATACCTTGATATCACCAAGGTGCTTATTTACGATAATGTTGTATGAAATCTCCAATCCTAGCCCAGTGCCTTTCCCAGGCGGTTTCGTAGTAAAGAACGGATCGAATATCCGCGGTTGTATATCCTCTGGGATTCCGGGGCCATTGTCTTCGATTTCAACCCAGATTACGTCGCCATTAGGGCAAGTGCGAATGGTGATCTGACCTCTTGGTTGGTTCTCAATAGCATCCGCAGCATTATCGATAAGGTTTGTCCAGACCTGGTTCAGTTCACTTCCATAACCTTGTACAGAAGGTAGATCCGATGCATATTCCCGCACCACTTTATATTTGGCCAGCTTGGCGCGAAGAATAAGCAACGTATTATCCAATCCTTGATGAATGTCGACTTCCTGTATCGGAGCCATATCCAGATAGGTATACGACTTTAATGCTTTTACAATCTCAGAGATACGGGATGAGCCCTGGCCAATTTCTGCCAGTAAATTATGTATATTAAAAGTCATACATAGCCACTCTAATATGACCAAAAGCTGCTCCGCAGGAAACAGTGTGCTGAAATCTTTAAGGCTTTCCAGATTGAATCCAATACTGACTAATGTCGGCGCAAACTGCCACGCTTCCACCACACTAAACTCTTCTAACCATGATTCGAGCGCAAATTCCTGATCGCTCCGCTCCAGTGGATCCATGTATTCCAACGGTTTTGATGCTATCATACGAGCCTTATTAGCATACTCTTCGACCGGAATTCGCTGCTCATCATTCAAGGAGAGTTTAGCGAAATTAACCGCAGCGTTCCCATAATCTGCTAAGGCCTGGTTCAGTTGTTCTGCACCGCGTTTTACAGCCGCAGCAGGATTGTTTAACTCGTGAGCGACTCCGGCAGTTAAAGTACCCAATTGAGCCATTTTCTCACTCTGGCGGAGCATCGAAGTCGTCGAGCGATAGCGTGCCAAAACAGTGTTCAGCATTACACGCGAGGCAGTTGGGCTGGTCATAAGTAACTGTTCGAATGGTTCAGCATTGATCGCGTACAACTGGACTTCACCCCGAGCACGGACAGACGCATTGCGGGGAGCATCTTCCAACAAGGCCATCTCACCAATCACATCTCCAGCTCCGCGTACAGATAGCAAAATTGGCCGTCTGCCAGAGGCCTTTATCACCTCCAATTCGCCAGTCTGAATAATATAAGCCCGGTCACCCCGGCTGCCTTCTGCAAATAGTTCCTGGCCAGGAGAGAGATGGACCTCTTCCATCATCTCACACAACCTGGCCAAATCTTGATCAGGCAAATCGGTAAATAATGGTACTTTGCGGAGAAAATCGTACATTTTCTAACCTGTTTAAGGTACGAATTAGACTTTTTGTAAATACTGGTGCACCAGGCTGACGGCAATCGCGCCTTCGCCCACAGCGGAAGCCACTCGCCGAACTGCTCCCTGTCGGATATCTCCGGCCGCAAAAATCCCGGGAACACTCGTCTCCAAAAGATAGGGATCGCGTTGGAGCTTCCAACCAATCGGTCTTCTTCCATCGTGGATCAAATCCGGACCGGTCAGGATAAATCCAGCATTATTTCGCTCGACAACATCGGCAACCATTTCAGAATGAGGCACCGCGCCAATGAATATAAACATCGCTGCTGCAGAAGCCTTTTCTACCTCGCCAGTATCGCTGTGCCGTATGGCGATACTTTCAAGCCGATCGCTTCCATAAGCCTCAATCACTTCAGTATGGATTAAAACCTCGATATTCGGTGTTTCATCGATTTGGTCAATTAAATAAGAGGACATACTATCTTTTAAACCAGATGCCCGGACCAGCACACTCACCTTGCTGGCGTATCGAGAGAAGAACATTGCTGCCTGGCCGGCTGAGTTTGCTCCGCCTACAACGTAAACATGTTGGCCGCGATAATACGCAGCCTCGGTTAAAGCTGCCCCATAGTAAATCCCTGCACCGGTAAGCCGCTCCACACCAGGCGCATCCAGCCTTTTGACACGTACCCCACAGGCGATGATCATGCTGCGACACCCTAATTCAGTTCCGTCATCCAAAGTGACGTACCGGTACGGGTCAGTTGCTTGAGCTTTGACAACTTCCTGGGCGCTCAGAAGCTCTGCGCCAAGCCGGATAGCTTGAGTGGTAGCTCGTTGGGCCAATTCCGCCCCGCTTAAGCCTTTGGGGAAACCTAAATAATTTTCAATCCGAGAACTGGTACCAGCCTGTCCACCGGTAGCCTCTTTATCTATTAAT
>JAGDMX010000161.1 GCA_017860725.1 Chloroflexota bacterium
TCTTTCATACTGTCACCTCCTTGAATAGGGATTTTAAATACTTTAACCCAACATTCTATTTGATAGATCTCAGACGATTTTCGGTTTTGCTGATAATGGACAGACAACGGGGATATATGTAATAGCATATATTATTAATCTTAAATGTCAAATTAATGAAATATTTCACGAATTTTACCCAAATTTATCAATTTTTCCCGCCTCCTTAATTCTGTAGCATCATATCAAAAATCAGCAATGTCCACCTCCCCCCAGCAGCGCAGTAACCTCGCCCGCAAAGCTGCCCAGGCCCGCTGTTGTCACTCCCACCCGGTCTCACCAAGAGATCTCAAAAATCCCTCAGTGATCTCATATCATTCAATGTTTCAGTGGTTCTCACTCCCTCTTTAAATTCTCATCGAAAAACTGGACCACCTTCTTCGCATACTCGTCTGGTTAGATACAATAGCCGATTGCGTGGTTGTTATACTTTTCTGGAACTAAATCTTTACCCGCTGTACCTTGATCGCAAACAGGAATTGCCCATGTCTAAATATTTTGAGCGACAGTTAATAATTGATCCACGTGAGAAATTGGGATCATTCTATATTCCTGGCAATGGGCCATGAAAACCGGCCTTGGGGCGATCTTCCCTATTTTATCTATCGGGCGCGAATCTGACGTGGTCGTTGATCCAGTAACATGGTGAGTATGGGTTGGGTCTGACCGGCGGGTAAGCAGGCTGTGCAGGAGGTATTAATTGACAAGCGGTTTGTTTTATACTATACTTGATACGAACGCTCGTTCGTATTTTACCAGAAAACAGGATGCAATGGATACACCCCTAACCAGAGGCGAAAGAACAAGACAAGCCATTCTCACAGCCGCTTATAGCTTGTTCGTCGAGCAGGGATATCGGGCCACGTCCATGCGCCAGATCGCCAACCGATCCAATACCTCCCTGAGCGGCATCTACAACCATTTCGAAAGCAAAGAGCATATCTTCGAAACGGTGGTGATGGAACATCATCCTTTTCACCGCATGCTGCAAATACTACAAGACACACCCGGTGAAACGATGGAAGAGTTCATCGGGAACGCGGCGCAGTTGATCATCAGCGAGCTGCGCGGTCATCCCGATAGCTTGAACCTGGTATTGATCGGAATCACCGAATTTAAGGGCAAGCAGGCTCCCGAACTAGCGGGCGTGTATCTGCCGCAGTTTTTAGCCCTGTTCGAGCGCTTTAGCGGCGCGCAGGGCCGATTGCGTGACCTGCCCCTACAGGCAATCCTGATCAGCTTTGTGAGCACTGTGTTTGCCTGCTACCTGAGCGCTAATCTCACCAATCCTGGCGGTTCCAATCTCCCCGAGCTGGAGCCCCAATTGGATATTCTCTATAATGGCATCATGAAAGCGGAGAAACCATGTATTCACGCCTGATCGCCATCATCCGCAAAGAATTTATCCAGCTAATTCGCGATAAGCGGCTGCTGGCGTTGATCTTGATCCTGCCGCTGGTGGAGTTGTTCTTGCTCGGCTATGCCGCCACCAACGAGGTGCGCGATATACCCGTAGCGGTATTCGACCAGAGCCACAGCGCCGAGGGGCGCGCCCTGCTCGACGCCTACCGCGCCTCCGACTATTTTATGCTGGCCTATTCAGTCAACTCGGACGCCGAGCTGCGCCAACTAATCGAGAACGGGCAGGCGGGCGTTGGGCTGACCATCCCACCTGATTATGCCACCCGGCTGCAGGAGGGACAGGCGCAGGTCGCGTTCATCCTGGATGGCTCCGACCCAACCATGGCGACGACGGCTTTATCAGCCGCGCAGCTCATTGCCCAGAACCATGCCACCCAATTGCTAGCGGAGAAGCTGATGGGCAGCGGGGTCAACCTCAAGCTGCAGCTCCCGGTCGACGTGCGCACGACGGTTTGGTACAACCCCGACATGATCTCGTCATATTTCATGATCCCCGGCGTAATCGGCATGATCCTCTTCGCCATCACCGCCATCCTGACCGCCACCTCGGTGGTGCGCGAGCGCGAGCGCGGCACGATCGAGCAGTTGATCGTCACCCCAATCCGGTCGTGGGAGCTGATGGTTGGCAAGATATTACCGTACGTCATCCTGAGTTTGTTCGATACGTTCACCGTCATCGCAGTGGGGCATTTCTGGTTTGGCGTGCCAGTGCGCGGCTCGCTGTTGCTTATCGCCCTGCTCTCGGCGCTGTTCCTGCTCTCGGGCCTGGGCATCGGCCTGTTTGCCTCCACCATCGCCAACACACAGCAAGAAGCGATGCTGACCGTATTTATGACCCTGCTGCCCGCCATCTTCCTTTCAGGTTTCTTTTTCCCGCTGCGTAACATGCCCATGTTCCTGCAGTGGATTTCATACTTCATCCCACTGCGTTACTTCCTGCAGATCATCCGCGTGCTGATGCTGAAAGGCGTCGGCATCGAAAGCATCCGCATCGACGTCATTGCCCTGGCGGTGTTCGGTGTGATGATTATGGGCGCGGCGGCGCGCCGCTTCCGCAAGCGCCTGGATTGACCCTGTCGATGATCCGGGCGTACCTTCCATAAAGATCGAGGTTCCTATGCATCCCAATCCCCGTCGTGTTCTACCCATTGTCATCCTGTTGGCGGCGCTGGCTGCCGCCGCTTACTGGTATATCGAGCTGCGACCGGTGCAGCAAGGCAACGGCGCCCTGACTGCCTCTGGGACGATCGAGGCGGCGCAGGTGCAGATCAGCGCCGAGACGAGTGGGAAGATCGCCGAGGTGCTGGCGAGCGAGGGCGACCGCGTCCAGGCCGGACAGAAACTGGTGCGCCTTGACCAGACGCTCTTGCTTGCCCAGCTCGAACAGGCGCGCGCCGCGCAAGCCCAGGCACAGGCCAACTACGATCTGGTAGCGGCGGGTATACCTGCCGAGCAGCGTCAGGCTGCGATTGCCGCCGCTGAGCTGGAGCTGACCAGCGCCCAACAAACGCTGCAGGCCCTGTACGACACGGCTGATCTCGCCCGCGCCCAGGCCGAGCAGGCTGTGGCTGCCGCGGATAAAGCACGCGATCAAGCTCAAGATCGGCTGGACAGCCTGTTAGGTGAATCAGACCCCGAAGACATCGAGCGAGCCCAAGCCCAGGTGGTCATCACAAAGGATGCGCTCAAAAAAGTGCAAGAAGATTATGACCGGTTTTACAAGTATTACAAGCGAACGAGTCATATGAATGTTGGCAAGGCTTACATGAATATCAAGATCGCCAACGCCCAGGACGCCTACGACCACGCCGTCACTCGCCTGAACAACCTGCTGGGGCACGCCAACCAGATCGATGTGACCCTGGCCGAGTCCAACGTCAAGCTCGCCGAATCCACTCTGGCAGATGCGCAGCGCGAGCTAGAGAAGGTAAAAGACGGCCCTGAACCGGACGCGTTGGCCCTGGCCCAGAGGCATTTGGCGAGCGCTGATACCCGCCTGGCATCAGCGAAAGCTGGTCCGAGCGCCGAACAGCTTTCCCTGGCGCAAGCGCAGGTGGACAGCGCTCGGAAAGCAGTGGAAACTCTTGAAATCCAGCTGGAGAAGCTGGTGATATCCTCGCCCATCAATGGCGTTGTGCTTTCCAGCACCGCCGAGCCGGGTGAGTTCACCACACCTGGCGCCACCCTGTTGATCCTCGGACGAGAGGACGACAAGACGATCACCGTTTACATCCCGGAGGATCGCTATGGTCTGCTCTCTATCGGGCAATCGGCTGCTGTGAGCGTCGACTCTTTCCCCAACGCCCGCTTCGATGCGACAGTGGTCAACATTGCTGACCGAGCCGAGTTTACGCCCCGCAACGTGCAAACGGAGGAAGGACGCAAGAATACCGTCTTTGCGATCAAGCTAAAGGTGGATGATCCCAATGACAGGCTGAAAGGCGGTATGCCTGCCGATGTGACTTTCAAGGATTGAGCAGAAGCGAATTCGATGGATGAGCTCCTGATTCAAGCCATAGGGATAAAGAAATCCTTCCACAGCCGGCGCGAAGCTGCCAGCATCCCCGCCGTGGATGGCGTCGACCTTCACATCCACACCGGTGAGATTTACGGTTTGGTAGGCTCGGATGGTGCCGGCAAAACCACCACCATGCGGCTGCTGGTGGGCGCATTGAAACTGGACGGCGGAGAGATCTCTATAGCCGGCTATGACATCCGCAAACAGGTTGAGCTTGCCCGGACGCAGATCGGCTACCTGTCGCAGCGCTTCTCGCTGTACGAAGACCTGACCGTCTTGGAAAACATCCGCTTCTTTGCCGAGGCGCGCGGGCTGCCCCGCGCTGAATGGCAGCCGCGCTGCCTGAAAATCCTGGAGTTTGTCGGCTTGATCGATTTCAAAGATCGCCGTGCCGGGCAACTTTCGGGCGGTATGAAGCAAAAGCTGGGATTGGCTTCCGCCCTGGTCACCCGCCCGCGCGTGCTGTTGCTGGATGAGCCGACCACCGGCGTCGATCCGGTAACCCGCCAGGATTTCTGGCAGCTGATCATCCGGCTGACTTCGTCTGACGAATCCAGCGGGGTATGCGTGCTGATCTCAACTCCTTACATGGATGAGGCTGAGCGCTGCCAGCGAATTGGCTTTATGCGCCACGGGAAAATCATCACCGAAGGCAGCGCCAGCGAGCTGCGCGCTGTCCTGAACGAACGCATCCTGGAACTGAGAGGCGCACCCCTACCCTTGCTGCGCGGCATTGCCGCCCAGGACAACGGCGTGGAAGACGTGCGCACCTTCGGCGACCGCCTGCACCTGCGCCTGAAGGAACCCCAGCCACAGGCAGCCATCGCGCGCCTACAAGCCGCAATCCCCCGGGCAGGCGGTCAATTCACCGATGCTCGCCCCATCCCGCCCGGATTGGAAGATGTCTTCATCGCTCTTACCCACACCGAGGAATGACGTGGAACAGCCCGCCATCCAGGCGAAAGATCTGACCCGCCGCTTTGGTGAATTCGTTGCCGTCGATTCCGTCTCTTTCGAGGTGCTAGCAGGTGAGATCGTCGGCTATGTGGGGCCCAATGGCAGCGGCAAGACCACCACCATCCGCATGCTGCTTGGGCTGCTGCGGCCCACTAGCGGGCACGCCAGCGTGCTGGGCTATGATACCGCTCTCCAATTTGAAGAGGTGCGGGCGCGCAGCGGGTATATGTCGCAGAAATTTGCCATATACCATGACCTGACCGTGTGGGAAAATCTAAGATTTTATGCAGGTGTGTATGGTATCAACGATAAAAGACGCATTCTAGAGACGCTCGCCCATGTGGGCCTGACAGACCAAATCAATGAGCTGACCAGCGGCCTCTCGACCGGCTGGCGGCAGCGTTTGGCGCTGGGGATTGCCATCGTACACAGCCCGCGCCTGCTCTTTTTGGATGAACCGACTTCGGGAGTCGATCCCAACGCCCGGCGCGCTTTCTGGGACCTGCTCTACAACCTCGCAGCCGAAGGCGTGACCATCCTGGTGACCACTCATTACATGGACGAAGTCGAATACTGCAACCGGGTGGGCATGATGAGGGAGGGCAAGCTACTGGCGATGGACACCCCGCTGGCGCTCAAAAAGCAGTATGTACCCGGTAGTGTCTATGAAATCTACGCCACACCGCTGCTGAGTGGGCTGTCCATCCTGGAAAAACTGCCCGCCATCCAGCGAGTCAGTCTCGCCGGCGACCACCTGCGGATTATCCTGCAGCCCGGCGTAGACCCAGCAGCTCTGCACCAGGCCTTTGAGGCGGCCGGCGTTGCCGTGCAGTCAATCATGCTGGGCGAGCCTGGGTTGGAAGATGTGTTCGTGCACCTGGCTAAGGGCTAAAACAGCTCTTCGCCTCGTTCCAGGGCAGCAACTGCACGTCCGCTGGAAGGTTATTTTCATTCCAAACCAGTCATTCACCCACTCAGAGACGTTGCCAGCGCCGGCGCTAGGGCAGCCCCCGGCCACCATCACCGCCGTGAATCCGAGTGACAGCCTGCCTGTTATGGATCTCCGCCGATCGTTTGGTCAACGAAGATATCAACCTCATCTGTTAAGGTGATCACGCTTATTTAGATGATGACGCCGATGTAGTGACCGTGATCGACCGTCACCTTGAGCTTATCATGCTGTATGTGCGCTGGGCAGCCTTCCAGGAGCTGGCCACCACCGAGAGCAGCAATCCGTATGCCAGTAATCTT
>JAGDMX010000162.1 GCA_017860725.1 Chloroflexota bacterium
CCGCATGTGACCGTCTATTCCTTTGAAAAGATCAAGTCGGCTATCGACACCGGCGGCTTAGAAGCCGATGTCTATGGCGTCCCAGTGATCCCCCTGGATCAATCGATGGAAGCGCAGGTAGAGCTTGGGCTTGGCCCGCTGCACACTGTTTATGACGACAAAGGTTACGCTTACACCTCGCTGTTCCTCGACTCAGCTGTCGCCCGCTGGACGCTTGGCGGTCCTTATGGTGAGAAGAATCCGGAGGAGGACTGGACCCTGGTTCAAAAACTGCCGGTGCAATACAACATCGGTCATATCGCTGCTGCCGAAGGCGACACCGCCTCACCGGACGGCCAGTTTGTCGTGGCTCTAAATAAATGGAGCATCGATCGCTTTGCCAACATTGGCCCATTGAAGCCGCAGAACTTCCAACTGGTGGATGTCAGCCAGACCGGCGACCAGATGAAATTACTCTATGATATGCCAATCGGTATGGCAGAGCCGCACTACGTCCAGATCATCAAGGCCGATAAGCTGAATGCTTTTGAAGTGTACCCGGAAGTCGGCTGGAATCCCGAGACGATGAGCGTCGATCCCAATGCGATCACCAGCGAGGAACAAGCCCGTATCGAACGCGATGGCAACAATGTGGAAATCTGGATGACAGTTGTTCGCTCCCACTTCAACCCGGAGCATGTTGAAGTCAATAAAGGCGATCACGTCATCTGGCACCTGACCAGCCTGGAGCGCACCCCGGATGCCACGCACGGCTTTGCCGTCCCCGGCTACAACATCAACCTCAGCCTGGAACCCGGTGAGACCCAAACGGTCGAGTTCGATGCCACCCAATCCGGTACCTTCGCCTTTTACTGTACCGAGTTCTGCTCGGCGCTTCACCTGGAGATGCTGGGATATTTCTTAGTGAAACCCTGATCTCCCTGTTCACTGAGATGAGCGGAAAGTGGGACTTCCGCTCATCTCGACTCGGAGCAAGAATATTATGAAATTCAACCCCGATCCAGATGTCAAAGTGCTGTTGCCGGATGGCGGCACCAAGAGCCTGATTACGTATCAGATTCCCAGCGCCATCCTGGTGTTGGCGGCGCTGTTGCTGGTGGTCTCCATGTTCCAGCCGTATTGGAGCATCACCATGACTGCTCCACAGTATCCAAAAGGCCTGACAGTCGATGTCTACGTCAATCACCTGGAAGGCGATATGCAGGAGATTGATGGGTTAAACCACTACCTGGGGATGCCGCCATTAGACGAAGGTGGGCGCTTCGAGCGGCAGATTTCAGTGGCAGCCCTGGCTGTGCTGGGATTTCTGCTGATCGCGGCTACATTTGTACACAATAAATGGGCTGCCATCCTGTCGATTCCAGCTTTGCTCTGGCCTGTCATATTCCTGGCAGACTTGTGGCTGATCCTGTACCGTTACGGGCACAGCATTGACCCCGAGTCGGCGCTGGGCAGCGCGATTGAGCCTTTCACCCCACCCCTGCTGGGCGTCGGGAAAATTGCCCAGTTCGGTACGATTGCCGAGCTGCAGATCGGATTTTATCTGGCAATCGCAGCAGTGGTTGTCATCTTAATCGGCTTATGGTTCCACCGGGCGGCGTATAAACCGATCGTCGATGCGCGCCAGCGCATACGCACTCAGGAGATAGCAGCTACAGCATGAGAGCCTGGTCAGCCCTCCTGCTTGCGGCAGCCCTGCTGGTCGGCGCCACCCGGCCGGCTCTGGCTGGATTCGCTCGATCAGGCACGCTCCTGCTGGTATCTCCTGCCGGGCCTTATACCACGATCCTGGCAGCGTTGCAGGCGGCACAGGAAGGCGACACCATCCAGGTGCAGCCGGGCATCTACCCGGGAGCGATTGTCGTTGACAAGTCCGTAACGCTCGAAGGGATCAATTTTCCGGTAATCGATGGCGGCGGGCAAGGTACTGTGGTCACTCTGAGAGCACCCGGGATTGTCTTCAAAGGCTTTGGGGTGCGTGGCAGCGGCGTTGAACCCGACCGCGACCATGCCGGCGTCACTGTGACTGCGACACAGGTTACGGTAGAGAATAACCGGCTGCAGGATGTGTTGTTCGGCATTTTCGTTGCTGATGCGGAGCGGGCTGTCATACGCGGCAATCAAATCTCCAGCAAGGTCGAATATGAACAGGGGCGCAAAGGGGATGCTATCCGCCTGTGGTACAGCCAGGATGCTGTTGTGGAAGCCAACCACGTCCATGATGCCCGCGACATCGTCATCTGGTATTCCGAAAATGTCAAAATCCTCAATAACACCATCGAAAACGGGCGCTATGGCGTGCACCTGATGTACTGTGATGGTGCTCGCATTGAGCACAACACCCTGCGAGCCAATTCGGTGGGCATCTATGTCATGTACTCCAACAACGTCTTGCTGAACCACAACGACATCCGGGGTCATCACGGCAGCAGCGGCTACGCCCTGGGATTCAAAGACGCTGACAATGTTCTGGTGACCGGCAATTTACTGGTGGATAACCACGCCGGGACATTCCTGGATGGCGCGCCGTATTCGCCGCAAGGCTATGCGCGTTTCGAAGCTAACACCCTGGCCTATAATGATATCGGTGTGCTGCTCATGCCTGCGGTGAAACGGGCCGAATTCAGGCAGAATACCTTCTGGGAAAACATCGAGCAGATGGCGATCCAGGGCGGCGGGCAGGGGCAGAATTTCTGGTCCGGCAACTATTGGAGCGATTATTCCGGCTTTGATGCCGATGGTGACGGGCAGGGTGACATGCCCTACCATGCCGAGCGACTCTTCGAAAACTTGACCGACCGTGAACCGCTGCTGCAGGCGCTGATCTACAGCCCGGCAGCGCAGGCCATCGAAATGGCCGCGGCGGCCTTCCCACTTTTTCGCCCACAGCCGAAGCTGATCGACGATGCGCCGGAAATGCGCCCTATGGCACTGGCCCCCACTGCCGTCGCCCAGCCGGGTAGCCCGGTGCTCATGGTCGCAACAGCCCTGGGATTTCTGGCGACCGGTGTAGTGATTGGGCTGATCGGGCTGGGGATCAGCCGGCCGCGCCGCAGGATAGCAGCCGCCCTTTCACAGCCCATTGAGGAAACTTAACCGTGGAAAGCATATCAAATCCCCAGATCAACGTGACCAAGGTCAGCAAGGCATACAAAAAGCTGCTCGTGCTGCAAGATGTGTCCTTCGATGCTTACCCTGGAGAAGCCCTGGCACTGTGGGGCGCTAACGGGGCCGGCAAGACTACCTTATTAAAGGCAATCCTGGGCTTGATCGATGTTAAGGGACAAATTCTGGTCGATGGCTGCGATGTGCGCCGCCAGGGAAAGCTGGCGCGCAGCTACATTGGCTATGTTCCGCAGGAATTCGTCTTCTACGACATGCGAGCGAACGAGACGATGGAGTTCTATGCCCGCTTGAAGCGCATCGGGGAAGCGCGCATCCCACTACTGCTGGAACAACTGGGTCTGGCCGGTCATGCCGAGAAAGCCGTCTCGGCGCTCTCGGGCGGTCTGCGCCAGCGGCTGGCTCTGGCGGTCGCCTTGTTAGCCGACCCACCAATCCTGGTGCTGGACGAGCCGATGGCCAACCTGGACACCCGCTTGCGCCGCGAGTACCTGGGATTGCTGCTTGGCTTGCGCAAGCAGGGTAAAACCATCTTATTTGCCTCCCATCGTTTCGAAGAAGTGAGCTATTTGGCCAACCGCGCCCTGGTTCTGGAAATTGGGCAGCCTGCCCAGATGCTGAGCATCGCAGCCTTGCGCGAACGCTGTCTGCCCGAGCTGGAACTCATCCTGTGGGTTGCAGACGACAATCGTCCGGCCGCGCTGAGCTGCTTGCTCTCGGAAGGTTTTGATGCTCACATGAACGGGCGTGGAACGGTCGTCGTCCGTGTGCCGGAGGGCCGCAAAATGCAGCCGCTCCAGAGACTGCAGGCCTGCCAGATACCGGTGCTGGATTTTGACCTGGAGGAAGTGCAGATATGGAACTGAGACCGCTATGGACGATTGCCCGCCGCGAGCTGCGCGAGGCTCTGCACAACAAGTGGCTGTGGTTCTTCGCCGTCGGCCTGGCCGGCTTGGGGTTGGCCCTCTCTCAGGCCGGGCTGGCTGCCGCCGGGTATGCCGGATTAGGCGGCTTTGGGCGCACCGCTGCCAGTCTGGTGAACGCCTTGCTGCTCTTTGTGCCGCTGATCGGATTGATTGTCGGGGCGGGCGCGGTGGCCGGTGACCGCGAGCGCGGGGCGCTGCTCTACTTGCTGGCTCAGCCGGTCAGCCGGGCGGAAGTGTTTTTCGGTAAGGCGTTGGGTGCGGCGCTGGCGGTAATCGCCGCACTGGGTTTGGGTTTTGGGTTTGCCGGCCTGGGTCTGGCTTTCTCCGGGGACACGAATGCGACCGCTTACCTCTCAATGGGCGGATCGGTGTTACTGCTGGCGCTGGCTTGCCTGGGATTGGGTTTCGTGATCAGCACCATCACCCGCAAAGCTTCTACCGCTTCCGGGGCGGCGCTGATCACCTGGCTGATACTGGTGTTCTTCGGCGACCTGGGGATTGTGGGCGCGACCCTTTCGTTGCGCCCCACGCCGGCGGCGCTGTTGGGCATGCTGCTGGCCAACCCACTGCAGGCTTTCAAGCTGTCGGCGATCTACAATCTGCGTTCCGCCCTCGATATCCTGGGACCGGTCGGACAGTATGCCGTTTATCGCTTTGACGCCGCCCTACCGCTCATCCTGCTCGGGCTGTTATTAGCCTGGATTGTAATGACTTTTGGAATCGCTTTTGTTTTGTTCAATCGGAAAGGAGATTTATAAAGTGCGTAGTTCGCCGTCCCACCTGCTGATGATTGTATTGCTCCTGGGGGTAGTATTTTTTGCGGCATGCAGCCCGCAGAGCCAGGAGCCGAAACCGCCCGAAATCCAATATGGGCTGGATATCTGCGATGCCTGTGGGATGATGTTGAGTGAGCCGCGTTTTGTGAGCGCCACTCTGTTGAATAATGGCGAATACCGCAAGTTTGATGATATTGGCGATATGATTGTCTATCACATGGATCACCCGGATCAACAGGTGCAGGCCTGGTTCGTACACGACAACGACAGTGAAGGATGGTTACGCGCCGAAGCGGCATTCTACGTAGTCAGCGCCGATATAACAGCGCCGATGGGGCACGGCATCCTGGCCTTCGAAACGAAAGAAGCCGCCCAGGCGTATGCCTCCAGCCTGCAAGCAGCGCAAGTGATGAGCTTTGATCAGGTGCGCGCCGACGTTCACTTGAAAGTGCACGGCTAAGATTGAAACAGTAATTCCAGTGGGGTGGCTGCATGCCTGGCAGGCGCACAAACCACCTCACTGACTAACCACCAACCAAGGAGAAAATATATGACCAAAAGATTGTTGCTCACACTGATATCAGGCTTGATCCTGGCGGCAGTTACCCTGACCGCCTGCGGTCCTAAGGCGCCCCCGCCGCCCACCCCCACCCCTACTCCCGCCGGGGATGCGGTCGCCGGGCAGAAAAATTTCGCCACCACTTGCGCCTCCTGCCACGGCCCGGATGGTAAAGGCATGCCCAACCTGGGGAAAGACCTTACCATCAGCGAGTTTGTCAGTAGCAAGACCGATACGGAGTTGGTGGCATTCCTGCTGGTTGGTCGCCCGGCTTCAGATCCGTTAAACACCGTTGGCGTGGATATGCCTCCCAAAGGCGGTAACCCGGTCTTGACCGATAAGGATTTGCTCGATATCATCGCTTACGTCCGCTCAATACACCAGTAACCCACTCGGGGAGCGGGCGATCGTAAAGGTCAGCCATGATGACATCTTCATCTGAACCCGACAGTTCTCCTAAGGCGGATTTGCGCGACCTTCCGCTCCCTGATCCCTATCCGGAGTACCTGGCTTGCCCGCACTGCGGCGAGCCGGAAGTTGAAATCTACTGCTTCCAGGCTCGGGCGCGCTGCCACGCCTGCGGCGGCTGGGTGGAGCACACCCGCCCACCCTGCTTCGGCTCGGAGCACTGCTGGGCGATCCTGTCCGGGCTAAAGGAATAATCGCATCTCACGCGCATCCGGGATAAGAGGATTTGTGGTATAAACCCAAAATCCTTTTATCCCGAATTCACATTATCTTATTCAGTCAAACAAGGAAAAGGGAATAAGATGGCTAACATAGAGC
>JAGDMX010000023.1 GCA_017860725.1 Chloroflexota bacterium
TCTCTTGCCAGGCAGTAAGTGAAGTGGTTCAATTGAACGCCGAATTTGATGAATATCGCTGGGTGCGGTCGGACGAGCTGGTGAGATACGATCTGAACGTGGAAACTGTTAAGACCTTTGCCCACCTGGGTTTGATCACTTAACCATGGTGTCAGGAAGGAATTTGGAGATATGGAGCTTGCTCTGCTCACGCTGGACGTTGAACATCTCCAGGATGTTAACCGCTGCGATAGTTCTTTCACGGTGGCATCGAAGCTCATCCTGAATGCCCAGAATGGCGAGATCGGTTACCAGATTGTGAGCGTTCCCGCCTACCAGAAGCGTTATCCGGTCGATGTGCTGGATGCTATCACCTACATAGACAATCCCGATAAAGTGATCTTCCTGGCCTACCTCGATGGTCAAATTGCCGGGCAAATCCGATGGGCTAAAGCCCGGGGTTTTCCAGGAATCATGTTGGAGACCCAAAACAATAATGTCGCAGCCTGCCGGCTATACGAGCGTACGGGAATGCAGCTGGGCGGTTTCGATAAATATTTATACAAAGGCATCACTCCGGATACCGAGGAGATTGCGCTGTACTGGTACCTGATTTTTTAGAACGGGATAAAACCATTAATATTGTCTATATGTCCTCGCAAATTCTTGATTCGCAAGCAAATATCTTGTAAAATGAATATAACAGTTTAGGTTGCACCATAACAATAGCGACATGACCATTGCCGCGAGAGGAAGACACCATGAATGTCATCAAAGTCTCAGGCACTTCGCGTACCTCCGCTGTGGCTGGCGCAATTGCGGGAGTGTTTCGCGAGCATAAACGCGCTGAAGTACAGGCGATTGGTGCAATTGCTGTAAACCAGGCCGTCAAAGCGCTGGCCCTTGCGAGGGGTTACCTCCAAGAAGATGGGTACGACATCGTCTTCGTCCCGGAATTCGTGGATGTAGAGATCGAGGATAAAGTCCGCACAGCCATTAAATTTATCGTCGAGCCGCGTTAATCCAGGCGCAATTCCATAACTTTACCTGGAAACGAGCGTCCAGCAGCAGGGTTGCTCTGTGGCGTATGTTATGATTCTGCTATTATTTCATTGAGGTACTGGTATTGAGTAAAAACCAGCTTATCACCACGTTAATCTTGCTCTCCAATTTATTATTAGCGGCCTGTGCTGCCAGGCCTACTGCCATACAAGCAATTCAGGCGACGGCGCCACCTAGCACGGCAACTGCGGTTAAGGTCAGTACGCCAACCGCTGAGCCGAGCTCAACGCCCTTCACACTGCGGATTACACCTTCTGCTACCGAGACTATGCTAGCGCCCAGCACCAGCACCCCTACCGAGCCAGCCTGCTTGTACGAAGGAGGCCGGATGGAAATTCACCGCCTGGAAAGTGACCTGCTCAAAGATCCGCTCGAGTACAGGGTGTATCTACCGCCCTGTTATGACCAGCAATTGCAAGAACGCTACCCGGTGCTGTACCTGATCCACGGGCAGAGTTACAACGATGAACAATGGGACCGCCTGGGCGCCGACGAAACCGCCGATAAGCTGGTCGCTTCCGGTGAAATCCCGCCGTTTATCATTGTGATGCCGCGCGACCGCAACTGGGGCCAGCCGGACGAAGATCCCTTTGGGCAGGTGCTCATCGACGAACTGATCCCGCTGATCGATGAGCAATACCGCACTATGCCCGATCGCCGGCAGCGGGCGGTTGGCGGCCTATCGCGCGGGGCTGGATGGGCTTTGCACCTGGGCTTATCCGAATGGGAGCTGTTTGGAGCGTTCGGTGCTCACAGCCTGGCGACTTTCTGGTCGGATGCGCCGTATATTCGCACCTGGCTGAGTGAAATCCCGGCAGAAGCTCTGCCGCGCATTTACCTGGATGTGGGTGATCGCGACCGCCCACCCATTTTGGCTGCTGCCATGCGGTTCGAAGAGCTGCTCACCCAGCTCAATATCCCCCATGAATGGTATCTGTTCCCCGGCTATCATGATGAGGACTACTGGGCAGCCCATGTCGAGAAATATCTGCGCTGGTACAGCCAGCCGTGGAGCACCACTGATTAGCAACGGCGCGCCTTACTGCCAGCCACATGCCCAATGATATAATCCCTGCCATGACCCTGACGATCGAACAAGTTGAACATATTGCCAACCTGGCCAGACTGGAGCTGAGCGCAAGCGAAAAAGAACGAATGAGCCAGCAGCTCTCCGCGATCCTGGATTACGTTAACCGGCTGCAATCCCTGGATACTGCGGGCATCCCGCCCACCTCTAGCGTGCTGCCGCCGCGCAGTGTGCTGCGCCTGGACGAGCCACATCCCGGACTGGATTTGGAGACACTGCTACGTAACGCCCCTGAGACCGAAGCGGACCAGTTCCGCGTCCCGCCCGTGCTGGATTGAGCAATGAGCACCCTGACCGAACTCTCCCTGAGTGAAGTTACCACCGGCCTGCGCCACGGCAACTTTTCCAGCCGCGAGCTGGCACAAGCATACCTGGAGCGCATCGAGCGGTTGGATCCCGCGCTTCACACATTCCTGACACTGACCCCAGAGCTGGCCCTGGTCCAGGCAGATCAAGCCGATCAGTTGCTCTCCGATTGGCGGAAAAATGGCGGAGCAGCTCCATCCCCACTTCTGGGCATCCCCCTGGCCGTCAAGGATATCCTGTGCGTCGCCGGGGTGCGCTGTACCTGCGGCTCGCGCATTTTGGAGAACTTTATCCCGCCATACAACGCCACCAGCGTTGCCCGTCTGCGCCAGGCAGGGATGGTAATCCTGGGAAAAACCAACACCGACGAGTTCGCCATGGGTTCGTCGACGGAGAACTCCGCTTACGGGGTGACGCACAACCCGTGGGACCTGAGCCGCGTACCGGGCGGCTCGTCCGGCGGCAGCGCGGCGGCAGTGGCTGCTGGATTGGCACCGCTGGCGCTGGGCACCGATACAGGCGGCAGTGTGCGCCAGCCGGCCTCGCTGTGTGGGGTCACCGGGCTGAAACCCACCTACGGGCGTGTTTCACGCTACGGGCTGGTGGCTTTCGGCTCTTCGCTGGATGTTGTGGGCGTGTTTGGTCACAGCGCTGCAGACGCTGCCCTGGTTTTCGCACAGATGGCCGGCCAGGACACGTTGGATGCGACCTCTGTTGAGCTGCCCGTCCCAGAGTTTCAACCGGATGCTTCGACCAAGCCGTCATTATACGGGCTGCGAGTGGGTGTTCCAGGCGAATACTTCATCACAGGCATGCAGCCGGAAGTGGAAGCCGCCATCCACCAGGCGATTACCATTCTGGAGGAGTTGGGGGCAGTTATTCAACCGGTCAGCCTGCCGCATACACAGTACGCCCTGCCGGTATACTACTTGATCGCCCCGGCGGAGGCCTCCGCCAACCTGGCGCGCTACGACGGCGTTCGCTACGGGCCGCGCCAGCCGGCCGAGGTCATGTGGGATGTTTTCCGCCACACGCGCGGCGAGCTATTCGGTCCGGAGGTCAAGCGGCGTATTATGCTCGGTACCTATGCGCTATCGGCAGGCTATTACGATGCCTACTATGGGCAAGCCCAGAAAGTGCGCACGTTAATTAAGCGGGATTTTGATCAAGCCTTTACACAGGTGAACTTGATCGCCACACCCGCCACGCCCAACACAGCTTTCCGTATCGGCGAGCACGCCGACGATCCGCTGTCGATGTACCTGGAGGATATTTTCACCCTGCCTGCCAACCTGGCCGGCGTGCCCGGGATTGCATTTCCGGCAGGCTTTGACTCTAAAGGGCTGCCGATCGGTATACAGTTGACGGCTGCCTCATTCCAAGAGGACCTGCTCTTCCGTGCGGCTCACGCCTACCAGCAGGCTACTGATTGGCACACCAGGCGCCCCTCATTAAATCAATCCTAAGTCATGATTTTGGGCTGGCAACCAGCCCAAAATCATGACCAATCTATAGCACTCCTGCCTTTAATCGCCTGCAACCGGCGAAGCTTTGAGCTTGGGAGCGGATTTCTTACTGCGGGCGATACCCCACACCATACCAACCGCCAGCACGCCAACGACAGCCCAACCTACCCAACCTAAATCGGCATACCTCACCAAAATCGGGGCGGCAATCAAGGAGACCAGGTTGACTACTTTGATCATGGGATTCAAAGCCGGGCCGGCAGTATCCTTGAGTGGATCGCCGACCGTATCACCGACCACGCTAGCTTTGTGGCGTTCGGAGCCCTTGCCGGTGTTGTGGGCCGGGTTGCTGGGCTCATCTTCAATGGCTTTCTTGGCATTATCCCAGGCGCCGCCGCCGTTGGCCATGAAGACCGCCAGCAGCTGACCGCTCAGTATCACACCAGCAAGGAAGCCACCCAGGGCTTCAACGCCCAGGATCAATCCCACCAGCAGCGGCATAACAATGGCGATGGTCGCCAGCGGGATCAACTCTTTCTGGGCAGAACCGGTGGAGATGCTCACCACCCGGGCATAATCCGGCTGGAGCGTGCCTTCCATGATGCCCGGGATACGAAACTGGCGACGCACCTCGAGCACAATCTGTCCGGCGGCCCGGCTGACCGCCCGGATGGACAGAGAGCTAAACAGCCAGGGCAGCGCCCCACCCAGCAACAAGCCAATGAACACTCCGGTCTCTGAGATGCGAATCGAATCCATGGCAGGCAAGCCCAGAGCGATCTGGGCGCGGCTGACATCGGTGATAAAAGAGGCAAACAGGCTGGCCGCGGCAATCACCGCCGAGGCGATGGCCACGCCCTTGGTGATCGCCTTAGTGGTATTGCCTACAGCGTCCAGTTCGGCCATAATCTGGCGCGCCTTGCGGGTGCCCTCATCCTGCATCCCTTGCCAGGCCATCTCGCCGATACCATTAGCATTGTCCGAGATCGGCCCATAAGAATCCATGGCAACATTGTTGCCGGTGTGACTGAGCATGCCAATGCCGATGATTGAAACGGCATACAGGACATACACTGCGCCTTGAGGACCATACACCATCAAAGCGATGATGAAGCTGATGGTGATCACCACCAAAGCCCAAACGCTCGACTCCATCCCAAGCGACAGCCCGGATAGGATCGTCGTCGCCGGGCCGGTCTCGGTGGCATCGACAATCTCCCGCACGGGGGCATCTTTGTAGGATGTGAAATAGGAAGTCAGGGGGTTGTACACCACCGCCAAGCCGACGCCAACTGCCGTGAGCAGCGCCAGGCGCCAGTCATTGGCGTACAGCTGCGCCACCACGAATGAGACCAGGATGGTGATCACGCTGGAGACTTCGTAAGAGCGGAACATCGATTCTTCGGCGTTGTGAGAGCGCAGAAAGCGCACTGGGAACTTTTCCCACATCGGGACAGTAAAAGTGCCAATAATCGAGCTGATCACACCGACACCGCGGATGATCAAGGGGAAGATGATCCACTTTAGGCTATGGGTTGGGTCGATGGCCACCAGGGTCAAGCCGAGGATCAATGCCGAGACGATGGTGACCTCGTAGCTCTCGAAAATATCGGCCGCCATACCGGCGCAGTCACCGACGTTATCACCCACCAGGTCGGCGATCACTGCGGCGTTGCGTGGGTCGTCTTCCGGTATATCCTTCTCGACCTTGCCCACCAGGTCCGCCCCCACATCGGCGGCTTTGGTGTAGATTCCACCGCCCACGCGCATGAACAGCGCCAGGATCGTGCCGCCAAGACCAAAGCCCAGCAAAGCTTCAGGGGCCGCCCGACCAAATATGATGAAGATGATCGTGCCGCCCAGCAAACCCAACCCGTCGGTGAGCATGCCGGTAACCGTGCCGGAATAATAAGCGATCGATAGCGCTTCGTTAAAGCTACGCCGGGCGGCAGACGCCGTGCGCACGTTGGCCTGGATCGCCATGCGCATGCCAAGCTGCCCAACCATTAATGAAAAGGTGGCGCCTGCCACGAAGGATAACGCACGCCCTATGGCAATAATCAGCTGGGTATTGTTGGGAAATTCTTCCAGGGCTTCCCGGCTGGGGGGCACGATATAGACGCTAAAAAAGAGCGCCACAGTCAGGAGCCCGATTACAGGGAGGATTGTTTTGAGTTGGCGGCTGAGGTAGCTGTCCGCACCAAGACGGATCGCGTTCCATACCGCCTGCATTTTTTCTGTGCCTTTATCTTTCTTATATACTTTATTGCGCAGCAGCCAGGCATAGATCAAACTGATGATTGCCGTCAGGACTACACCTAGCACTGCTAGTTGTTCAAAGTCGCTGAGGCCGTGATTGGCAAGACCCAGGATATTCATAATGCCTCCTCGAGAATAGTTAATCGGCGTTCTTCGAGGCAGCTCAGCGACCAGCCCGCACTCCGCTTTTAATTTTTATCCGGCCAGCAGGAATTTTACTGAACTGGCCAGAAATTTTTTGCAGGTTTTTTCGTAATATTTTAAGGTACTAACGCATTTTGCGTTGGCCCAGGTCAAGGGACCTGGTTTTGAGTATTTCGCTATTCAATTTTTTGACGAGACGACTTAGGTTTTGCGCTCCCCCTGCATTCATCCCTTTACCAGAACGCTTTTCTTCTTTTCTCAGCCGGTTTTATCTTTTTGCTTTTATATCAAACCACTGATCCATCTGGCAGTAGTGCATTCTCGTCTTCAACGTACAGGCGGGGTGTGGGTAGTTAGGTCGTTGAAGCCAGCCCGAACTTGGTGATTAATCCGCCGCCACGCTTTGCAATCCATTAAGCGTCCGCAGCAGGACTTCCTTGCGATCCTTGAGAGCCTGCTTGTAGCAGCGGTTGTCGGTGTGTACAATCTCCGAATGCAGCTCGGAAAGCGAGCACTCCAGGATTTCTTTCAAGGCTTCATGTTGTTCTTGATCGAGTGTCAATGTATACATGCAATCAATCTCCTTCTCCATAGAACATTTGTGCATTATTTCACAAACTAATGGGCGAAATCATAACACATAGTTACCGGAAAAAGATTAGAAAAATGAGCAAATTTCACTTGACGTTCATCCTCGTCCATGATAAACTCTCACAATCTTATTGCGAAAGGAGGCAGTCAATTGATGCAAGCTATCTCACGATTTGTAGACCGTGTTTTGAACGCGCCTCCTGGAGTGCAGCTCTAGACTCTCCTTCACTAGCCAGCTTTCCTAAGCCACAGGCGCGTTCTCAGCTTGTGGCTTTTTGATTCTTTTGCGCCTGAGTGTGCATCCGCCACAGGGGTTGTAGCTAACTAAACCACTGCTTTCGCATATTTTGATGAGGTAACCCCGATGGCTCACCATCGAAGCAACAATGGGATCAACAGAAACGAATTGTTTGAAGAATGGGATTCTCTCCCAGCAGTCCGCAATATGCCCAGTGAAAAGTCCTCCACTCGGCCAAAACCGGCCGCAGGGCGCAAACCCAAACGCGACCCCCAGCAGGTGATCACCGAACTGGCTGACCAGGCGGATACGGAGAACAGCTTTGACTTCAGCTACCACGCTTCGCGCCACGAGCGGCTGTGGATCACGAACTCGCTAGTCGGCTTTTATGACGACCACTGGATCGACGATGTGCTACGCTTGCTCAAAGGCGGTAAGGAAGCCAATGTGTACCAGTGCCAGGCCAATCCAAGGACTCTCGGTGATGTGGATTACCTGGCTGCCAAGGTATACCGTCCGCGCCAGTTCCGCAACCTGAAAAACGACCATGTATATCGCGAAGGGCGGATCAACCTGGATTCCGAGGGTCATGAGATACTCGATGACCGCATGAATCATGCCATGCACAAGCGCACCGACTACGGCCTGAAGCTGATGCACACCTCCTGGATCGAGCACGAATACCAGACCATGCTGCGCCTGCACGCTGCCGGGGCGGATATCCCTGCCCCTTACGCCCGCGGTAATAACGCTATCCTGATGGGATACATCGGCTATGACGATATGGCAGCCCCCACCCTCAATCAGGTCAGCCTGTCACCGCTGGAGGCTAAGCTGCTGTTTGAGCGAGTCGTGCACAACATTGAGCTGATGCTGGTCAACGAGCGCGTGCACGGCGACCTATCGGCGTTTAACATCCTATACCTGGACGGGGAGATCGTTTTGATCGACTTCCCACAGGCGATCAACCCGCACGAGAACCGCAACGCCCTGCGCATCTTTGAAAGGGATGTTACCCGGCTGTGTGAGTATTTCTCCCGCCAGGGCTTGCGCACCTATCCGCGCTCGCTGGCAGCCGACCTATGGAAGAAGCACGGCCTGAGTATCAAGCCGGATGTACATCCCCGCCTGATTGACGACCAGAACGAGCAGGATCGGGTCTACTGGCAGAATCTCCAGCAAGATTAAGTGGGTTGGCTTGCACATGTTGCAGGCCAACCCATAATTCGAACGAGGTGACTATGACCATGCTGCCTGTCCTGGAAACGGAGCGCCTGCGCATCCGCCCCTTCAGTCTGGATGACCTGGAGCCATCGAAACGGTTTTTAGATTACGCGGATGACGAGCGGCGAGCCTACCTGGAGTGGAGCAAGATGAATTACAACCTGCTGGGTTGGCTACGCCAGCCGCCTTATGGCGACCGCGGAGTCGAGTTGAGGGCTAGCGGCGAACTGATCGGCGTTGTAGGATATGTGCCGTACCTGATAAAGTTAGATCTGCTGCCTGGGTATCAGGAATTACCCTGCGAATCAGAAGCGTGTTGCAGCACGGCCGCGGTGGGGCTGTATTATGCAATCGCCCCGGATCACCGCCTGCACAGGTATGCCAGTGAGGCGGCCGGCGCGATGATCGACTATGCGTTCAAGAATCTGCGGCTTGACCAGATTGTAGCTACAACCGATCATAACAACCTGGGTTCGCAAGGAGTCATGCGCCGCCTGGGGATGAGAATCCTGCGTAACCCGCACCCGGAACCACCCTGGCTACAGGTGGTTGGCGTGTTGAAGAACGATGATTGCAGATAATATGCTGCCAGGTTTCCCCCAGGGCGTATAATCGTTTACAATGCTCCCATTAGGATAGGAGGGCCTTATGAAATTCGGGCTATACGTACCCAACTTTGGCTCAGAATGCAGCGCCCGCTCTGTGGCAGAGCTGGCGCAGGCTGCGGAGGTATCGGGCTGGGATGGGCTCTTCTTGTGGGACCAGATTCTGGAGAACTACAAAGAAGCGCACCCGATGGTCGATCCCTGGGTGGCGCTGGCCGCGGCTGCCATGGTGACCGAACGCATCCGCTTGGGGACAACTGTCACCGCGGTTGCTCGCCGCCGGCCATGGAAGCTGGCGCGCGAGACTGTTACCCTGGATCATTTATCTAACGGGCGGCTGACGCTGAGCGTCGGGCTGGGGGACCCAGTCGAGGCTGAGTTCACCCGCTTCGGCGAGCAAGCCGACCCCAAGCTGCGTGCCGGTAAGCTGGATGAAGGACTGGAAATCCTGGCTAACCTGTGGAGCGGGAATGCATTCAAGTTTCAGGGCCAGCATTACCGGCTCGAGCGCATGCGGTTCGCACCGCCGACTATGCAAACGCCGCGCATCCCGGTATGGGTGGGTGGCTGGTGGCCACACAAGGCGCCTTTTCGGCGGGCAGCCCGCTGGGACGGCGCATTCCCGCTCAAAGCCGGCGGCTCTATTGTAATGACCCCGCAAGACGTGCGCGACCTGCGGGATTTCATCCGGCAGCAGCGCGGCGACCTCACCCCGTTTGACCTGGTGATCATGGGCACGACCCCCGGCGATGATGCTCGCAAAGCCAGCAAGAAGCTCGCCGCGTACCAGGAGACCGGTCTGACTTGGTGGCTGGAGAGCCTATATCGCTGGCGGAACTCGCAGGAGGGACTTCTGCGCCGCATCCGGCAGGGCCCACCGGCTTTGTGATTGAAACGCAAACCGAAACGATCACGAAACTCCTTTTAAATACAATATCGTTGTAAAACTTGCCAGGAAGCAAGTTATTGAGGTAGTTAATGGTAAAGAGGCGATATGGCAATCATTGAAACCGAGAACCTGACAAAAGTTTACCGCACCACCCGCAAAGACCCTGGACTGCGCGGGTCGGTGAAGGCGCTATTCCGCCCGCAGATCGTCGATAAGCTGGCCGTGGATCGGATCAGTTTCCACGTCGAGCCGGGCGAGATGGTCGGCTATATTGGCGTCAACGGAGCCGGGAAATCCACCACAATCAAGATGCTCACCGGTATCTTGGTGCCGACCAGCGGGCAGGTGCGCATCCTGGGGCGCGATCCGCACCGCCAACGGGTAGACAACGCCCGACAGATTGGCGTAGTCTTCGGCCAACGCACCCAATTGTGGTGGGACCTGGCATTGATCGAGTCACTCAACCTGATCGCCAGGATCTACGAGGTGGACCCGGCGCGCTACAAGCAACTGCTGGACCAGTTCTCCGAGACTCTAGAGCTGGGCGAGCTACTGCGCATGCCAATCCGCAACATGTCACTGGGGCAGAAGATGCGCGCCGAGCTGGCGGCTGCCCTGATTCACGAGCCGCTGGTGGTTTACCTGGACGAGCCGACCATCGGGCTCGATCTGATTGTCAAGGAACGCATCCGCGAGTTCATCCGCCAGCAAAACCGCGACAAGGGCACCACCGTCATCCTGACCACCCACGACCTGGGCGATATCGAAGAGCTGTGTCAGCGGGTGATCATTATCGACAACGGGCGATTGATCTACGATGGCCCAATCACTACCATCAAGGCACGCTTCGGTAAATACCGCGAGATCACCTTCGAGACCTGCCAGCCGGTGTACCAGGCTATCGCCCTGCCGGAAGGAGCGCATATCGTCACGAATGGTTACTCTCCGGAGGATCGCAAACTGGTGCTGCGCTTCGACCGCACACTCACCACCGCCAGCCGGGTGGCTCACGATGTGATGGATCAGGTAGAAGTCAACGATTTTTCCCTGACCGAACCAGACCTGTCTTCCATCGTAAAGCAGATTTACAACGGGGCACTGCTCGAGGAGACGACCTCATGATCCAGGCGATCCGGCGGCGCACGAATATCTATGGGGCGATGGCTGGGATCGTGCCCAAGACCTTCCTGGCCTACTCGCTGTGGGTTTGGGTGAGTTTATTTCTCAATACGATCACCATGACCATCCTGGTGTTCTTTTGGAAGGCGGTGTACGCCGACACCGGGACGATCGCCGGGCTAGATCTGCAAACCACGCTGACTTATATCCTGCTGGCTCAGATCTTCCTACCACTGGGTGATCTAAGTATGATTTTTGAATTTGGTTACAGCCTGCGAGAAGGTGGCATCGCTCACGCCTTGCTGCGCCCGGTGGACTTTCAGGGCGGGTTTTACGTGCAGTACATGACCCAAACCTTAACATCTCTGTTCCTACAGATACCCATGGCGTTGGTCGCCTGGCTGGTTTTCGGGCTGCGCTTCCCTACCGACCTGCAGCTATGGGCGGTGTTTATCCTATCCGCCATCCTGGGGCGCACGATATTGTTCTTCTTTGACTGGATGCTGGCCTGCCTGACCTTTTACACCACTGAGGTGTGGGGCTTAGGCGTGCTCGTTTATGGCGCCAGCCTGTTTTTCAGCGGCAGCCTAGTACCGCTGGCAATGCTGCCCGGCTGGCTGCAGACTTTCGCGTTGGCGACACCCTTTGCCCAGGCGTTATATGTCCCACTTTCTCTGCTCACCGGCATCACCCCACTGAGCCAGGCGCCGATGGTGCTGCTCATCCAGGTAATCTTACTGATCACCCTGGGCGTGCTCTCACGGCTGTTCTTCCGGGTGGCGGTACGGAAAGTCACGGTACAAGGAGGCTGAGGCATGGCGCGTTATCTTGACCTCTACGGACTGTTCCTGGTGCAGCGCTTCAAAATCCTGATGGAGTACCGGGTCAATTTCTTGATTGGGGCTTCATCGACGATCATCCTGCAGGTATCCAGCCTGCTGACTATCTGGGTAGTAATGAGCCAGATCCCCAGCCTGAACGGCTGGAGCTACTACGAGGTGCTGCTGATCTACGGGCTGATCACACTGGCCAAGTCAATCAACCATATGTTCGCCGACAACCTGTGGACGATCGGGCGGCAGTACATCCGCACCGGCAGCTTCGACCGTTTCCTGGTGCGCCCAATCAACCCACTCTTTCACTTGCTGGCCGACCGCTTCTGCCACGATGGGATCGGCAACTTTCTGGTGGGGTCCGTGCTGGTCATTACCGCCACGCGGCAGCTAAACATCCCCTGGTCACTGAACAACGTGCTTTACCTGGTTCTGATGGTACTGAGCGGCGGGCTGATCTTCATCGCCCTGAATTTGATCACAGGCACCACTGCCTTCTGGATCATGGACGCGGTTCCGATCATGCGGGTGGTGTTCGACTTCCACCTGTTCGCCCAATACCCGTTGTCGATCTACCCCAGGGCAGTCGGCATCCTGCTTACCTGGCTGATTCCCTACGGGCTGGCCTCATTCTACCCAGCCAGCTACCTGACCGACCGCAGTCTGGGTTGGGTGGCCTGGGGCGCGCCATTTGTGGCGATCATCCTGCTCATCCTCGCTTACCAGGTGTGGAAGTTTGGGCTAAAGTACTACGCGGGTACGGGGTCGTGAGTTATACTTTATTATTATGACTCACGATCCTGAAATCCATTCCTTTCTCTTGCGCCATATGGAGAGCATCCTGGCGAACGACCTGGATGGCTACCATGCCACTACCAGCGAAGAACTAACCCTGTACGAGTGGTGGGTGACACCGCACCGGCTGGACGGGATTCCTTTCCACGACTATATGATGCTAGAAAATGCACGGCGAGGAGCTGTATTTGGTGCAGAGGGCGAGCCTCCCGCAGATAGAGATATTATGCGCACCCGCTTCGACCTGGCCAATCTGCACATCCAGCGTTACAGCGATACAGCCATTGCCAGCTATACCCTGCTGATTAGCACAACTTCTCCCAGTGGTGTGCAAGTTGCTGCCCACAACGAAAGCCGGGTGATGGTGAAGCTGGAGGGCGATTGGAAAGTGGTACACGTGCACAAGTCGCCCGCCTGGCCGGCGCCACATATCCAACCTGCAGGCTAATATCACGTGAATTCGGGATAAAGAGATATTAGGTTTATACCTCTTTATTCCCCTGTCCCGTTCTGCAGTTAAAATCGCTCAACGAACTAACTGAATAAGAGCATCCGCGCCCCCATTATCACCAAAAGCACCAGTACCAATCTGCGAAAAAGCGCCGGGTCGAGCTTGCTATCCAGGCGGATGCCAGCCAATATGCCCAGCAGGATCGCCGGCAGCGCCCAGAGATAGCTGTGCCATACCTCGGAAGTCAGGTTGCGGCTGATGACGTGGCCGGCGATCACGAACAGGCTGGTGGCGAAGAAAAATCCCTGCAGGTTGCTTTTGAACTCAGCCGGCTCCCAGCGCTGCGAGTCTCCGTAGATCACCACTGGCGGGCCGGAGGTGTTGTACGCCCCGCCCAGCATGCCCGCCAGGAATCCACTGCCATAAGCCCAGGCGGGGTGCTTCATCTGCGGGAGGCGCAGGTTTAACAGGGCATACAATGAATAAGCAACCAGCACACCTCCCAGAACCGCCAGTACCACTTTTTCATCCACTTTTCGCAGCACCAGCAATCCCACCGGGATACCCACGACGGAGGCTGCCACAAGCCGCCAGACTGCCTGGATACGGAAGGCTGAATGGTAGCGCAGTAACAGGGAAATTTCGATGGTCAGGCCCATCAAAGCCACCAGCGGCGTTGCGACCTGGATGCCTAGCATGGAGGGCAGGAAGGCCATAGCCACCAGAGCCGAGCCGAAGCCGGTCAAGCTCTGAGTAAAGACTGAGAGAAATACTACCAGCGAGACGAGCAGCTCACTCACTAGCTGAGCGGCCGCCTGAAGTAGAGTTGATACTTATCGGCGCTGCCATATACGTGCTCGCCGGCACAGGCTGCTGTCAGCTCCCAGCCAGCCTCGGCGAGCTCATGCAGATGCTCGTGAATCAACGGCCCGTAAATCCATTCATCCAGCTCGCGACCGTTATGAAAGCGCGGCCGCCAGCCTTGGTAGTTCTGGAAAGAGACCAGCAGATATTCCCATTTGCGGGGAGTCGCGGGCCTGGTCGGCGCAGGAGTCTTTGCGACCTTCGCTGGCGGCCGCCTGGCTGCCACTGGAGGTCGAGTGATCGGCGCATCAAGCTGGGCAGGTGGTTCCCCACCCAGAATTTCCGCCAGGACATCGGGGGTTTCCTTACGCTTGGCCATCGTTTAAGATCCTTTCTGTCAGCGCCTGGTAATCCTGTGCGCCCGAGGAACCCGGAGCATATTCGAAAATTGCCTGACCGTAGCCAGGAGCCTCCGACAGGCGGACGCTATAGCGAATCGGGGCGCAGTATTGCTGTGGATAGTGACTCTCCAGCAAAGCCAGGATTTCTCCCGATTTTTTCACCCGCCGGTCAAAAAAGGTCGGTAGCACATAGCGCAAAGCCAGCTCTTGCCGGTAACGCTGGATCGATTCCAGACTGCGGCGAAACTCCATCAGGCTTTGCAGTGTCATCACTTCCAGCGAGACCGGCGCCAGGACCTCCTCGGCATAGAACAGCACGTTAATGCTGAGGGCATCCCAACCGGGAGCGGTATCCAAAATGACGAAGTCGTAGCGACTATCAGCCCCGGATAGCCCCTCTGCCAGGGTTTGCTCGCCGCCGAAATCCTTGCGGGTGATCTGGCGCTTTAAGCCCGCCAGCGAGCGCCCGCCGCCTAACAACCATAAATGATCACGCGCCAGGAGAGCCGCCTGCTCGACGGTCGCCTCACCGGCAACCACCTCTGCCAGGCCGGTTGTTGGATTGCACCCCAGTGCACGCGATACCTGGCCTTGCGTGTCAACATCGACGAGGAGCACAGATCTACTCTGTCGCGCCAGGCCGGCCGCAAGGTTGACGGCTGTCGTCGTTTTCCCCACTCCCCCCTTGGAAAGAGCAATAGCAATTTTCCGCATGCATCCCTCCCCACGCCGAACTATTCTCGAGGTGTTACTACGAATGCAAGTTGATGCTTTTGTTAATCTTATCACAACCACTCGCCTGTGCCACCCGTTTCAATGTTACAATAAGCTTCCCGTTGAGGTGTATCATGCCGGATATAAAAATCCCTCAAAAAACGCTGGTGGCAATTGGATCTGAACGCCGGGTGGCCCTGAATCGCATCGGCAAGCCGACCGTGTTGCTGTTCCTGGCGCGCGAGACCGCCGATGACGGCCCTCCTATCAATGCTCAGGTGCGTGAAAGCTATCCCTGGGCTGCCGACCTGATGACCGCCAGCGTTGTCGACCTGCATATTGTCCCCCGTCTGGTGCGAGGCGTCGCTGAGGCCGCCATGCGCCTGGCCTATAATAAAGCTGTGGAGCGCTTCCCCAGGGAGTTCAAACCGCCACAGCCCGGCGTAACCATTAA
>JAGDMX010000163.1 GCA_017860725.1 Chloroflexota bacterium
CGAGCGAATGAACGAATAGATGGTTGCGTTTGATTCTATTCGTTTATTCGTTTCCCAAATTCGTGGACGGTGCTCTCTTCCCCATTCACGAGCTGCTTGGCAATTCACTTCACCCGCGCATACTCCAGCGATTGCCCCCGAAGCGTCACCAGGCTTACCGCAAATCCCACCGCCATGATCGCCGCCCCGCCAAGGTAGGGCAGCAGCATGTTGATGTCGAAGAAAAAGCCGCCGATCAGCGGTCCAACGATCCGCCCCAAACTGACGAACGAGTTGCTCAATCCCATCGCAATCCCTTGAGGAATCGTCGCCCATCTGGAAGTCAGGGAGGATAGTGCCGGGATTTGCAATGCCGTGGCCAGGCCGAAAAAGGCGGTAGCCAGCAGGATGGTCACATATTCGTCCGCCAGCAACAGAAAGCCAAAGCCGACAGCTGCTGCCAACATCCCTCCCTTGATGATCGCTGCCTCTCCCCAGCGCCGGGTGAGAGGCCCTGCCAGTCCTCCCTGGCCGATTGCCGAGACCAGTCCCAATACCATCATCATCACCCCCACCTCCTCGGGGCCAAAGCCATAACGATCCAACGCATACAAGCCAAACACGCTGGCATAAATCATCAGTCCGCTGGTGCTGATAAACGTTAGGGTGAATAAAATACCAATTGGACTGCGGATGGCCTGCAGCCACAAGCGCACATCCAGGATTCCTTCGTCGCTTTGACCTTTCCGGCGGCTTTCCTTTGGTAACGACTCCGGCAGAAACCACCAAGCCAGCAACAGCGCCAGGAGCGACATCCCCGCGGCAATGAAAAAAGGCAAGGATAGGGATTTGCCTGCCAGCAAACCACCCAGCGCTGGTCCCACGATCGTGCCAATCCCACTGGCCGCGCCTAGCAGCCCCATACCGCCGCTGCGCTCCTTCTCCGGGGTGCTATCGCTGATGTAGGCCATGGTCGTCGGAGCAGTAGCTGACGACAACACGCCGGACAAGATGCGCGCTGCAAACAACATCCATAGCTCATCAGCCAACCCAAACCAGACCATTGTCACCGCGTAACCCAGGATGCCAATCATCAGGATCGGCTTGCGTCCCACGCGGTCGGAGAGACTTCCCCAGATCGGGCCACAGACCAGACGCATCACCGCATAGGAGGCCACCAGAAATCCCAGCTCCGTGCCGCCTGCCCCCAGGTTTTCAACATAGAAAGGAAGGATCGGGATGACAATCCCATAACCCAACATCACCACAAACAGGACGAATGTCAGGATATAGAGATTCCGCTTGGATGTGTTCATCACCCATGCCTTGTCAAGCTGATCGATCCAGGCTGCCTGTGGTATGCGAGCAGCCTGAATCGATCAACCGGTCTTCTCCAGCAGGACCTTGCCGGCATCGCCATCTACCGTCACTACCTGCCCGCTGTGGATGCGCTTGGTAGCCACCCCGGTGCCCATCACCGCCGGGATGCCATACTCGCGCGCCACAATCGAGCCATGGCTGAGCGGCCCACCAATATCGGTGACCACCGCGGAGGCCATCGCAAACAGCGGCGTCCAGGCTGGGGTGGTGATGGCTGCTACCAACACAAAGCCCGGTCTCATCTCGTCAAAATCCTCCGGGCCATGCAGCACACAGGCCGGGGCAGTCACCCGTCCTGTGCTGGCTGGGATGCCCTTCAGCATGCTGCCGATCTGGCTGTCCTCGGCTGCCGGCGTGAAGATATCCATATTGATGCCCATGTACCTTTTCTTGGGAGGCAGCATCGGTGGTGGTGTGACCTGCCTAAGCGCCTTATGGGTCACTTTGCGCTGAGCCACCCGGTCAATCAGGTGGTCTGTTTGCCCTCCGCGTTCCAGCGCATCGACGGCCTGCTGAACTTCGCTCGCCTCCAGGAAGAAAATATCCTCCCCTTGCACAATCACGCCGGCCTGTGCGAGAGCACCGCCCAATTGACGCAACATCCGGCGCAGCAGCGGGTAGCCCAGCCCGATGTCGGAGATGGCGTTCTCGCGCACCTCGGCCATAGTCTGTGCCATTCCCAATGTCTTGCGAAATGCCCAGCGACGCAGTCCTTTGGATCGCTTCAGGATCGTTTCGGCAGCCGCTATCCGTTGTGCTTCCGCAGCCCGCTGCCTATCATGGGGATTGATGCCCTGTCCACGCAGGTACATCTTGATCGTCTCCAGCTTAGGCGTGGGATCGTCCATAGGCAACGGTCTGGCGAAATCCAGGTTGTAGATCATATGGCCGTAGGTTTGCTGGTGAGTCTGTAGCCGCTCGCGGAATTCAGTCCAGCCGGCGATCGGCGCATGCCCTTCGACTACCTGTGCCGCCAGTTGTTCGGTAGGCGTCTCCAGCAAGTATGCCGCCAGCTCCTCCTGCTCCCGGCTCCAGGCGGCCAGGTCATATAGAGCTTTTTCAGCCTGGATCGGTGTGCTGTCGTAGCCCGTCACATATGTGACCGTCGCAGGATCACCTTCATGTTGAATCATCTTCTCGTACACGCGGCCGAACAGCATTTCGGCACCCGCCGATGCGCCGGTTGTGGCAACCAGCAGCGATGCCATGTGCATCATCGCCGCATCATTCATTTCTTTTATCCCGCTCCACAGCTCACCGGGGGTTAGGCTCTCCAGCGGCACATCTTCCCAGTGGGCAAGCGCGGCTGCATAGCGCGGCCGGATCACATCGCGCCACAACGGGAGCGCCTCCCTGAGAATCCGTGGAAAGGAGGCCATCATATGGACGAGAATCCACCACCACTGATGCGGAGTGAAAGACGCGCTCATATAGGCGTATTCATTGATTGTCGTGATATAGTCATCCGGCAAATCAGGCTCGGAGCGCGTCAGCGGTCTCAGCACCTCCTTAACTCCGACGCGAGCAATTGCCGGGATTGCCAACGTGGCGAACAGCGGGCTGATCGGGTCGGGGAGTAAATCCACGATGCTGCCGCGCATATACTGTCCTTTCGGATTAGGCCTTATCCACTCAATTGATACAGGAACTGCTGGCTCCGGTAAAGCCGTAATCGGTCGTGCCTGCAAGATGGCGAATTTACCATCGGACAGCGCCCACTCGATGTCCATCGGCATGCCGTACAAGCCTTCGATCTGCGCCCCGAAGCGCGTCAGCTCAGCGGCTTGCCTGTCGCTTAGTACCGGCGCTTTTTGCAGCGCCACCGGCAAGGGCTGTTCCTCGACGCCGGTTTCTGTACGCACGGTCATCACCAGCTTCTCGACCGTCTCCCGACGAATCACCTGGCCGTCGATCTTGCGAATGGTGAGGGTATCGGGCGTCACCGCTCCGCCGACAATCGCTTCTCCCAGGCCCCAGGAGGCATTGATTACGGCTTCATCCCGGTCGCCGTTCGTAGGGTTGGCAGTGAACAGGATTCCCGCCGCTTCAGCCTCTACCAGCAGCTGCACCACCACTGCCAGGGAGACGATCTCCGCTCCGATCCTCTGACGGAGGCGGTAGCCGATCGCCCGCCCCGTCCAAAGAGAAGCCCAGCATTTTTGCGTAGCCTCCAGCAACCGGTCAGCCCCGCAGATATTCAGGTAAGTCTCCTGCTGACCGGCAAAGGATGCCCCCGGCAGATCTTCAGCGGTGGCTGAGGAGCGCACCGCCACCGCTGGATTTGACCCTGGTAAAGCCACGTATGCATGCAAGATCTCGCTCGCCAGCTCACCGGGGATCTTCGCCTCACTGAATACCCGGCTGATCACTCTGGCAGCCGACTCCAGTGTACTGGGACGTGATAAATCTACATCCGCCAGCGCTTCTTCTATCGTTGGCTGCAATTGATTGTTAGTAACAAATTGACGGTAGGCTTCTGTCGTGATATGAAAGCCGTCTGGCACGGGTAATCCGGCTGTAACCAGCCTGGCCAGCGACATTCCCTTCCCTCCCACAGTCTCCAGGTCGGCACGTTCATCGCTTAGGGGTAGTATATAAGATTTCATGGCTTTCTCCACTTTACAGCGAACTTTAGTCGCTCACTTTGAAAATAAAAATTTATGCCTCGATGCCTTTGAAAAAAATCGTAAAGGCATCTTCCAGCATTTCTTCCGGTGTCCCGGTCGGTCGTGATGTGAATGCCGTGGTAGACAGCAACCCGAAAACACTGCGCGCTGCCAGCAGTGCATTGACCGGTCGCAGCTCGCCCCGGCGAATTCCTTCTTCGATCAATTCGCGCAGCATATCCTGGTAGGCATGGCGCATCGCCTGGATGCGATTCTGGCTCTCTAATGACAGGCGCTGGGCTTCCAGGCTGAGCTTCAAATAAAATTGCTTGTTAGCCACCAGAAACTCCAGGTGCATCTGCATTATCTTCCTGAGCTTCTCAGGAGCGCTCAGATCTTGCTCCACAATCTCTTGTGCTCTTCCGGCGATTTTCTCGATCTCTTCTTCGAAGCAGGATTCCAGAATCTGCTCCTTCGTGTTGAAATAATCGTACAGCGTAGACTTTCCTACTCCAGCTGCCCGGGCGATCTCCTGCATCGAAGTCTCATTAAAGCCTTGCTCCAAAAACAGGTGGACGGAGGCGTCAAAGATTTCCTTGCGTCGCCGTTGTTGTTCTTCTTCCGTAAGTGGGATTCCTTTTGGCATATACAACTCTTAAAAGCGACCATCAGTCGCTTTTATTATAAGCGACTGATGGTCGCTTGTCAAGACCTCAATCTCTCAATTCCTAAAAAGGGTAGATAATTTATAAAGCTAAAGCTTGCGCGCCCAACACAAACAGCCATGCGCAACGCAGCGGCAGTGAAGTATGCTTCCCGGTTTTTATCGAATAGTAAGCCAGCCCAATATTAGCCAGGCTCAGGAGGAAAAATAGGTTCCCCAGGGCGCGTCCGGCTTCCCCCGTAAAGATGATCACCTCGCTGGCCCGGTCGATCACCACATCCATGATATAGCCAGGCCGGCCTGGCTGACCGTGTTGCCGCACGGTGGCGCCATCCAGCCAGTCGGTCAGCAAAATCAGTGCGATCAGGCTAAATTTTAGCCAGAGTGATTCCGTATACAGGCAGGCCAGCGATGCAACGATTGCTACCACCTGGTAGAACGCTGGGTTGACCACCGGCAAGCGGATGTTCCGCTCCAGGGCAGCTGTCACCGTCCGGTAGGGGAGCGTCACGACCCGGCGCTTAGGTACAGTATCCATGCCCCTCCCGAGATCGCCAGGATTAATATATCAATCAGCACCTTCTGCTTTTGCGTCAGCGAAAAGTACTGCACCAGCGTTTGGTCCAGCGGTGCAAATGGGATCGTCCTGCCCAGGAACCAGTCTTCCAACAGGTGCACCGTAAACGCGATCAGGACCACGCTGGCCAGCCTGGCGTCGAAAAACGACAACCCTCCCGCCACAACACCGGCCGTCAGCAACCCGAGCAGCTCGTGGAAGCTGCTACGGGCGTTGTGCAGGTTCCCGGCAAACCCCTCCCGCCGGTACATCTGCCAGTCTCGAAGGACATAGATCAGGTGATCAAGGTCCAGGACACTGGCTGCGATCAGCGCCGCGGCGATATATCCCGTCTGATCCGGGCTGACCTGTGCTGCCGTCAGCGCAATGATCGAGGCAGATGTCGCATGAGCCGCTGTCGACGCCAATCTTAATAACCTCCCGCGTTCGAGTTATCTAGTCACACTATAGCGAAAATTATTCGAGGAGTCAAGAAAATCCTCTTGCTATTAAACGCAGGCGGGCGGTACTCACCATGACCGCCCGCTCCACACATTCTGGCCAGCCCAGCGGGGTTTGTTACCGCTGTCGTCATCTATGACTGGAAACCCCCAGTTTGATAACCGGCCTGAATGATATACACTTTTATCGTTTAATCTTTTCGTCCTTCAGCCCAGCCGGGCCCCCCAGACTCGCTGGGGCTGCACTTTCCCTGCGGGTCTGGGGGTTCACCCCCTGGCTATTGGATCTGCCCGATTGCATCCCTGTGCTTCTGGCAATCCTGTTTGAAGGCGACGAGGACTTTCAACCTTCGTGTTCACGGTTCCTGTTTTAATAATTGCTCGATCACACCTACCAGTTCTGTATACGCATTACCTTTGATGACCACCATCTCCGCCGATGCCAGGCTGGGTGCCCTCTTTGCATCGCCGTCTTCTGCCAGGACCAAGAACCGGGTACTCCAGCTCAC
>JAGDMX010000164.1 GCA_017860725.1 Chloroflexota bacterium
CATAACGATTGATTAAGGAGAAATATGAAAAACAATAAGGTTCTACTAGCTCTGTTCGCCCTGCTGCTGATCGCCAGCATGCTCCTGACGGCCTGTGGAGGTGGGGAAGAGGCTGCTACAGAAGAAGTAGCCGCCCCTTCCGGTGATGGCGAGGTTCAGGTCGGTATCGTCCTGCCCACCAAAGATGAACCGCGCTGGATCCAGGATGAAGCTATATTCAATGAGCAATTAGCCAACGCTGACTTCACCGCAGAAATGCTGTTCAGCCAGAGCTCCTCGGCTACCGAAAAGTCCAACGTCGAGGCCTTGATCGCCAAGGGCATGGACGTCCTGATCATCTGCCCGCACGATGGCACTGCCGCCGCGGCTGCGGCGCAAGCTGCCCGGGAAGCCGGTGTGAAGGTCATCTCCTATGATCGCCTGATCCTCGATACCGATGCTGTGGATTACTATGTGACCTTCGATAGTATCGCCGTGGGCGAAGCCCAGGGCCAGTACCTGGTTGACCAGGTGACCGGCACCGGGCATCCGCTGTATCTGTACGCCGGCGCAGCCTCCGACAACAACGCCTTTTTGTTCTTCGAAGGCGCCTGGAATGTCCTCCAGCCCAAGATCGCCGACGGCACCTTCGTGATCAAGAACTCCAGCGAAGCTGTGGCGCTGCAGGATAAGCCCACCCTGACGCGTGACGAGATGTCCAAGATCATCGGACAGGTCACCACCAACTGGGATTTCAACACCGCCAAGAACCTGGCCGAAGCCAACCTGACCGCCACCACGGCAGCCGACAAGGGCGTGGTCTATATCCTGGCCCCCAATGACGGCACATCCCGCTCCATTGCCGATACCTTCGCCGCCGATCCGGATGTGACCCAGTACTTCGTCACCGGTCAGGACGCTGAAAAAGCCTCCATCCAATACATCATTGACGGCAAGCAGTCGATGACGGTCTTGAAGGATGTGCGCACCCTGGTTGCTGATGCGCTGGCCGCTGCCGATGCGTACCTGGGAGGTTCGGCACCGGAGCAAACCAACACCTATAACAACAACGTCATTGACGTGCCCGCCAAGCCCTCTGTGGTCGTCACGGTCACTCAGGACAATGTCCAGGAGACGATCTGCGACTCCGGATACGTGCCGGATTGCAGCGAGTTCACCGGTCTAGAGTAAGCATTGTAGTCATAAGAATAGTGATGGTGTAACCCATCACTATTCTTATCTCCGCATTTGGTGATTGACAGGAGGTGCTATGGACACTCCCTTGCTAGAGATGAAAAATATCGTCAAGGAATTTCCGGGCGTGAAAGCCCTGAACAATGTCAGCTTTCGCGTGGCTACCGGTGAGATTCATTGCCTGGTGGGCGAGAATGGCGCCGGGAAATCCACCTTGATGAAGGTATTGAGCGGCGTATATCCATACGGAGAATACACCGGCGAGATCCTGATCAATGGCCAGGAGCAGCAATTCCGCGGCATTCGCGATAGCGAAAAGGCCGGCATTGCTATCATTTACCAGGAGCTGGCGCTCTTTCCGGAGCTGACGGTTTATGAGAACATCTTTGTGGGCAATGAGAACCGTAAAGGCGCGGTGGTTGATTGGAATGAGACCATCAAAAAAGCCAACGAGGTGCTACAAAAAGTCAGGCTGAATGTCAACCCGGGCGAAAAAGTCAAAAACCTGGGGGTCGGCAAACAGCAGTTAATCGAGATTGCCAAGGCGCTCAGCAAGGAGGTTAAGCTCCTGATCCTGGATGAGCCTACGGCTGCTTTGAACGAAGATGACAGCGCCAACCTGCTCGATTTGCTGCGCGGCTTGAAAGATCAAGGCGTCACCTGCATCATGATTTCGCACAAGCTAAAAGAGGTGATCTCCATCGCCGACACCGTCACGGTGTTGCGCGACGGCCAGACCATCTGCACCCTGGATGCCCATCAAGGTGAGGTTTCGGAATTCGTGCTGATCAAGAATATGGTCGGGCGTGAAATCAACAACATCTATCCCGAAAGACAACGCCACCCGTTCAAAGCTGCGGCTGCCGCGGTTGAGGCTGCCAAAACAACCGGCGTGAAAGTGATTTCGTATGACCGCTTGATCACCAACACCAAAGCAATCGATTACTTTGTGACCTTTGATAGCGTCGCTGTCGGCGCCTTGCAAGCCCAATACCTGGTGGATCATGCCACCGGAAAAGGCAATCCGCTGTATTTGTACGCCGGCGCTGCCGTCGATCCCAATGCCTATTTATTTTTTAAAGGCACCTGGGATATCCTCCAGCCCAAGATCGCCGATGGCACTTTTGTGATTAAGAACTCCAGCGAGGCGGTGGCGCTGCAGAATAAGCCCAGCCTGACCCGCGAAGAGACCTCCAAGATCTTTGCCCAGATCACCACCAATTGGGACTTTCATATTGCCAGGAACCTGGCAGAATTCAATTTGACCATCGCAACCGTAGCCGACAAGGGCGATGTATTTATCCTGGCTCCCAATGATGGCACCGCTCGCGCCATCGCCGATGTTTTCGCTGCTGACCAGGACGTCAAGAGCTTCATCATCACCGGTCAGGATGCTGAAAAAGAGTCCGTCCAGTACATCTTGGATGGCAAGCAGTCGATGACCGTTTTCAAGGATGTTCGCACCCTGGTACAGACCGCTATCGACGCCACGCTGGCCTTGCTTAAGGGTGAGACTCCTGCCGCTCAGATCACTTACAACAATGGTGCGGTCGACGTCCCGGGGCTGCAGTCCCCGGTCAGCTCAGTCGATATGAGCAACGCCAAGGCTGTCCTGATTGACTCCGGTTATTACAAAGCCTCTGAATTTACCGGCGCTGCTAAGCCACCTGCACCTTCCGCCAACCCGTCGGTCGGCATCGTTCTACCGACTACAGAGGAACCGCGCTGGGTCCAGGATATGACACACTTCCAGCAGGCGTTCAAGGCCGCCGGTTACAACGCAGAAATCCTCTTCAGCCAGGGTGACCCAGCGAAGGAAAAAGCTAACGTCGAAGCATTGGTCAAAAAAGGTATCAAAGTTCTCATCATCTGCCCGCAAGGCGGCGGAGAAGTTGTCCTGGAAGTCAAAAATTGGTCCGCCTATAACCCGGCCCTGGGAAGAGAGATACTCAAGCAGGTCAACTTTAACGTCAAGAAAGGCGAAATCGTTGGCTTTGCCGGCTTGATGGGTTCCGGCCGGACGGAGCTGGCTTTGAGCTTGTTTGGCAACCCGGATGGCTACCGCATCGACGGCGAGTTAGTGGTCAAAGGTCAGAAACGCAGCTTTAAACAACCAAAGGACGCTATGGATGCTGGCCTGGCTTACGTGACCGAGGACCGCAAAGGCGATGGCCTGATCTTGATCCAGGATATAAAGCAGAACATCACCCTGGCCAACCTGAGGGCCATTACCAGACGCGGTGTGGTCGATAACAACGCCGAAATCCAGGTCGCCACCGAATACAAGGATTCCATTAATATCAAGGCCCCTTCGGTTGAGCAGATAGTGGGCAACTTGAGCGGCGGCAACCAGCAAAAAGTCTCATTGGCGAAGTGGCTGTTCGTCAAGCCCGAGATTTTAATCCTGGATGAGCCGACGCGCGGTATTGATGTGGGCGCGAAGTACGAAATTTATACGATTATGAACCGGCTGATCGAACAGGGGATGAGCATTATCATGATCTCCTCAGAGTTGCCGGAGGTCTTGGGGATGAGCGACCGAGTCTACATTGTATCCGGTGGCCGAATCAGCGGCGAGCTGACGATTGAAGAAGCCACGCAAGAAAAAATCATGGAACTGGCAACCAACTAAGGAGGTTCATCATGTTCTTCCAGGATTTGAAGAAAATTTTACGGGAAAACATCCGTGATTATGGCATGTATATCGCCTTGTTTGCGATCTGGGTGATCTTCGCCATCACGACCGAAGGACTTTTTCTTTCTTCCCGTAACCTGAGCAATCTATTTAATCAAGTTGGCTACATCGCCGTGCTGGCGGTCGGCATGACCGTGGTGATCGTCATCCGGCACATCGACCTGTCGGTAGGCTTCCTGGCCGGCTTCCTGGGAGCGGTGGCAGCGATCATGATGCAATCCTGGGGATTCCCAGTGTATGTGGTGATCCCAGTGGTATTAGGGCTGGGTATCGTAGCAGGGTTGATCACCGCCACGCCGGTGGCCAGGTTAGGCGTACCGTCCTTTGTGGCTTCGCTGGCCGGCTGGTTGATTTATCGCGGCCTGCTGGGAGTGGTAACGGCGGGTACGGGGACGATCATCATCACGAATGATATCTACAATGCCATTGGCAATGGGTATATCCCGGATATCCCCGGCCTTACAAATTTCCTGCCGGACGTCCACAAGTTAACCATGCTGATCGGGATTGTAGGCGTGCTGCTATACATTCGCAACGCATTTAGCAGCCGGCGCAAGAAGCAGGCTTACAACTTCGAAGTGATGCCGATGAATATCTTTATCCTGCAATTGGTTTTCATCTCCCTATTGATCCTCGGCATCACCTGGGTATTGGCCGGTTATAACGGCCTGTCCTGGACATTTGTGATCGTCCTGGTTGTGGTTGGAATTTATTCATTTATCACTACCCAGACGGTGCTCGGCAGGCATATATACGCTACCGGCGGTAATCCCGAAGCGGCGCAGTTGAGCGGTATTAACGTCGCCCGCATCACCTTCATTGTGTTTGCCTCGATGGGGATGTTATCGGCTTTGTCAGGCATCCTGTTCTCTTCACGCCTGCAGTCTGCGACCACGACGGCCGGGCAATTGTTCGAGTTGGACGCCATCGCCGCGGCCTACGTCGGCGGCGTCTCGGCAGCCGGCGGTGTCGGTAGTATTTTTGGATCGTTGATCGGCGCTCTGGTAATGATCTCGCTGACCAGCGGTATGAGTTTGATGGGCGTCGACGCCAATATGCAGTATATCGTGCGCGGTTTAGTGCTGGTGGCAGCCGTTATCTTCGATGTCGTCACCCGGAGAAGCGCAAAATAGTTGTATCCCTAATCCTACATCAAAAAACCGGCATCGCCGGTTTTTTGATGTAGGCGGTGGGGGATAATCACTGCCTCAAAACGGGCAAACCATCTGCAATTATCCAGATTATTTACAGGATCGTGATTGATGGGATATCAACTGGCGCGTTTCATTATCCATACGATTGTCCGCCTGAGCTGTCGTATCGACGTAAAAGGCCTGGAGCTACTGCCCAGAAGCGGCAGTTATATCGCCGTGGCCAATCACCTGGGGCGCCTGGACGCGGCCATGGTGTATTATTTCCTGGATCGTCCGGATGTGATTCTGTTGGTGGCAGAAAAGTACCGCGACAATCCGCTGACCGCCTGGTTTGCCCGGCAGCTGAACGGAGTCTACATTGACCGCTTTAACGCCGACTTCGTGGCAGTGCGCGAAGTGTTGAAACGCCTGAAGGCCGGCGGCGTGCTGGTGATGGCGCCTGAGGGGACGCGCAGCCTCACCGAGGCGCTGCAGTCGGGCAACCCCGGGGCGGCTTACCTGGCAGCCAAAGCCGGTACGCAGATTTACCCGGTGGGCGTCACCGGCACGGAAGATCGCAAGGTGTGGGCTAATCTCAAGCGCTTGCGGCGCAGCCAGGTTACCGGCCAGGTGGGTCAGCCGTTTACCCTGCCACCGCTCAAAGGATCCGATCGAGATGCGGCACTTAAGTTATACACCGACGAGATCATGTGCCGCATTGCGGCTTTGTTGCCGCCGGAGTACCGCGGTGTGTACGCCGTGCACCCCCGTTTGCAAGAGCTACTAGAGACAGCCCCAGCCGCCTGATTAATGCTTAATTGACAGGCTGCATTGCGCCCTCGTCGCTGTGGATTTGCCGCTCATGCTCGGCGCGCTGGCGCATCTGCTCGCGCAGGTGGGCGGTATCCTTAGGGATGGTGAATAGGGCCAGCATGTAAAAGGCGGCGCACAGCGCCCAGGCGGTCAGGCAGATCACTAAAAAAGAGGTCTTCAGCGAGCTTTGATCGGCAATCCAGCCTGCCAGCAGCGGAGCCAGGGCCGCCCCCGACGACTCGATCAGCAGTTGGATGGACAGCGAGGTGCTGCGCACCTCCGGCAGGGCGATATCTTGCACGGTGGAGACCATATTGGGGGCGGGAAAGGGC
>JAGDMX010000165.1 GCA_017860725.1 Chloroflexota bacterium
GGGTTTCCACTAAACAACCAATCCAACCTGTAGAGCGGGCAACGGGACTCGAACCCGTGACCTTCTCCTTGGCAAGGAGGTGTTCTACCAACTGAACTATGCCCGCATACTGGCCGAATTTCAGGCCGAGAGTGCCGAGAGCCAGAATCGAACTGGCGACACCGCGATTTTCAGTCGCGTGCTCTACCAACTGAGCTATCTCGGCCCAAAGATTTTCAAGGTGCTCCCCAAAGCGCACTAATTTTACACACTAGTCGGGGGATTGTCAAGCACCGCACGTGGCCGTTTCTGGGTCGCTTCCATCGTGATATCCAGCTCTGCGACTTCGAGCCACGCCGGTTCTTTGTGCTCCAGCGTTCCATACCGCAGCCTGCCCTCTGGTGGGGTGGCGGCGTACTGGTTATCCACCCACAGCACCAAGCCCAGCCGCCCGTTTGGCGGGGTGGCTGAGCGCAGGGTGCTCACCCCATCCACTTGGAACTCCACCACCTCCTCCTGCCATTCAATCTGGTAGGTGTGCCATTCGGTTGGATCGATTGTTAGCAAGGCCGCCTCTTGCTGCACAATCTTCCGCAGGCTTCTGCGCAGCGCCCTGGCTACCGGCCGTATCAAAGCCAGGGTCAGGGCCGGTGCTCCCAACGCCAGCTTCCAGGCTGGCCAGTCCGGCCCGCGGAAAGTGGCCGCCAAAAATCCCTGGGCGGGCAGATCATCCCGCAGGGATAGATAGTTAGGCGGCGCCGCGTAGAAAAACCAGGCGGTATTCGGCAGGCAGGGCAATCGCCTCAATCCCCCTCCACCCAGCAGTGCCATGCTGAACGGGTCGTTCCACAGCCCGAAGCCCCAGGTGCCGGGGATTTCCCGCCCGCTGGCGCGTGCTTTCAAGCTCAGCCGTATCGGCGCAGACCAATGGAAATCCTGTCGCCGCCGCAGATGATAATCGTCCACCTGCGCCAGGCGGTAGCGGCCGGCAGGACCGGCCGGTATCTCCAGCCGCCAGCACCCCGGGCCGCTCGCTTCGACCCGCGCCCCAGCGGTCAGGCTTGTTTGTAGATCGAGGTCAACCATGGTTTATTTCCCATTCCCGGTTGATCATACCATGCTGTTCTCAACCTCGAATGATTTCTCCCCGCCGGGGGTCTTGACCCCATTCGAGGTGGGATGATGTATAATCTGGGCGGGCGTATGCGCCCAAATTTTAGGAGTGTTTTCAACCCACATGGAAATTACCTGGTATGGATTATCTTGTTTTCGCCTGACTGAGCGCGGTATGGCCACCGTGGTCACCGATCCGTATGATCATCAGGCCGCTGGTTACGAGCCCCTCAAGCTACGTGCCGAGATCGTCACCATCAGCCACGATGCTCCTGGTCACAACAACTCTTCTGCCGTCAAAGGCAAAAATCACATTATCACCGGCCCGGGAGAGTTTGAGATCGGTGGTGTCTTCATCACTGGTGTTCAGACCAACGGGCATGCCAAACGCAGCCCTGAAGAACCGCGCAATACCCTGTATGTTTTCGATTACGACGGCGTGACCGTTGCTCACCTCGGCGATTTGCGCCGCGTTCCCACTCAGACCGAGATTGAGGCGCTAGGTAATGTGCAGGTAGCCCTGGTGCCAGTTGGCGGCGGCGGTGGGCTGGTGGCGGCCAAGGCAATCGAAGTGATCAGCCTGCTGGAGCCTGGCATTGTCATCCCCATGCATTATAGTACCCCGGGCGGTAATCTCAAGTTGGCGCCGGTCAGCAAATTCCTCAAAGAAATGGGCTTGCCGGAGGCTGCCCCCCAGCCTTCCTTGAAAATTAACCGGGGCTCGCTGCCGGATGAAACCCGTGTCGTTGTGCTTGATCCCAGCCGCTCTTGAGATAGTATTGATTACTTACCAGGCAGGAGAGATAGTGTGGCAGTCAAACTACTGATGACATGGGATATACTGCCCGGGCGCGAGCAGGAATACTTTGAATTTGTCGTGCGCGATTTCATCCCCGGTGTCCAGCGCATGGGCATGGAGCCCAGCGACGCCTGGTTTACGATGTACGGGGACCAGCCTCAGATCATGGCTGCCATGCAAATGCCTACGATCAGCGCCTTACAGCGCACCCTCGGCTCGGCCGAGTGGCAGGATATGGTCAAGCGCCTGCTCGATTACGTAGAAAACTTCAACTATAAGGTCGTCCAGGCGCGCAGTGGCTTCCAGATTTAATCATGACCTCGCTGGTCCTGGACTTGCTTGACTGGTATGCCCAGCATGCACGCTCTCTGCCCTGGCGTGGCATCCCCGACCCCTATGCAGTTTGGGTCTCGGAGGTCATGCTCCAGCAAACCCGGGTGGAGACCGTAATCCCCTATTATCAACGTTGGATGGAACATTTTCCCACTGTGTCCGACCTGGCGCAGGCTTCTCAACAGCAAGTCCTGGCAGTTTGGGAGGGGTTGGGATATTACAGCCGGGCGCGCAACCTGCACCGGGCAGCCCAGCTGGTGGTCGGACAGCATGGGGGCCAGTTGCCGAGTGATCCCCGCGCCTTGCGCGATCTGCCTGGTATCGGGCGCTATACCGCCGGCGCTATCGCCTCACTTGCCTTTGGCTTGGACGAGCCCGCCCTGGACGGCAATATCCGCCGCGTGCTGGCGCGCCTTTTCAATATAACCGAGCCGGCGCGTTCCCCGGCTGGCGAGCGCCGCCTGTGGGAGCTTGCCCGGCAGTTACTCCCACCTGGCAGAGCCGGCGATTACAACGAAGCTTTGATGGATCTGGGCGCTACCTTATGCACTCCACGTAACCCCGATTGCGGGCGTTGTCCCCTCAATCATCACTGCCAGGCCTACCACCTCGGCGTTCAAGATGAACGCCCGGTGGTGTTGGCTAAGCCGGTCGTGCCTCATTACACCGTCACCGCCGCTGTCATTGAGCGGCGGGGCAGCTTCCTGATTACCCAGCGCCCTCCGGATGGCCTGTTGGGCGGTTTGTGGGAGTTTCCCGGCGGTAAGCTCCACCCCGGCGAGGATTTACCAGCCTGCCTGCAACGTGAGATCTGTGAAGAGCTTGGTGTCTCCGTGAACGTCGGCGATTTGTTCGGTATCTACCGCCACGCCTACACTCATTTCCGGGTTACCCTGCATGCTTTCTGCTGCCACCTGTCGAACGGGCAGCAGCCACAACCGGTCCAGGTTCAGGATTTGCGCTGGGTCAAGCTGGCTGAGCTGCCGGGCTTCCCCATGGGCAAGATTGACCGGCAGATTGCCACTCACTTATTGGAGCGGGGTGGCTGACATGTTGCTCGTCGATGCTCACCAGGATCTGGCATGGAACATGCTCACCTATGGGCGTGATTACACCCGCTCGGTTGCCGAGACGCGCCGCCTGGAGGTAGGCACCATCGAGATCAAATATAAGGAAGATACCCTGCTTGGCTACGCGGATTACCGGCGCGGCCGGGTGGCGCTGATCTTTGCCACCTTGTTTGCTGCTCCGGAACGCAGGCGTATGGCCTCCTGGGAGACCATGTGCTACCGCGATGCCCAGGAGGCCCACCGCCTGTATCGCCGCCAACTGGATGTCTATCACCGCCTGGCGGACGAGCACCCCGCTCAGTTTCGCTTGCTCCAGTCCCGCAGCCAGTTGGATGTCTTGCTCGCCGCTTGGCAGCAGCTGGATCAGCACCCCGAGGCCCTGCAGGATCTGCCGGTCGGCCTGGTGCTCTTGATGGAAGGCGCTGAAGGGGTGCGCCAACCGGATGAGCTGGAGTTGTGGTGGCAATCGGGCGTGCGTTTAATTGGCCCCGCCTGGGCGGGCACGCGTTATTGTGGCGGGACACACGAGCCAGGCCCCCTGACCAAAGACGGCTTTGCCTTGCTGGAAGCCATGGCCGACCTTGGCTTTACCCTCGATTTGAGCCACATGGATGAGGCCGCCGCCCTGCAGGCTCTGGATATCTACCCTGGATCGATTGTCGCCACTCACAGTAATGCCCTCCCTCTGCTCAAGGGAGAGGACAGCAACCGTCATCTTTCCGATCGGTTAATCGCGGGCTTGCTGGAGCGCGGCGGTGTGATCGGGATTGTTCCTTTCAATAGCTTCCTTTTGCCTGGTTGGCAGCAGGGTGACCGCCGCGAGAGCGTCACGTTGGGGCATGTCGTCGCCCAGATTGATTATATTTGCCAGATGGCGGGTGATGCCCGCCATGTCGGTCTGGGCACCGATTTCGATGGCGGCTTCGGCTGGCAGTCTGTCCCGGCCGGGATCGACACTATTGCCGACCTGCAAAAACTCGCTCCCCTCCTGGCCGCAAAAGGCTATCCTCCCCAGGATATCGCTGCTATCCTGGGCGAGAATTGGCTGGATCATTTACGGCGTACATTGCCGGGTGACTTATGACCGATACGAAAAACCTCATGAGCTGGCCGCGCCTGAGTGTTGGTATGGGTCTGGCGGTTATCGGGCTGCTGATCTTTATTCTGGGTGCTGCACCGAGCGTCTTCGGCCTGGATCGCAGCAGCGTCACCGGCTTTGTACAAATTACTGTCTTCCTGATTGGCCTGGCGGTGATGTGCCTGGGCGGGTATATCGCCCTGAATGCCCTCTGGAATGGGCGGCCAAAGTCAATTAGCGCCGATATCGGCTATCGCCTGATAGCCACTGGCTATGTCATTGCTGTGGCCTCTGGCCTGTCGGATGTCTTCGGCTTCGGCAGCCACCTCGCTCCCAATATCCCCTACTTCGGCCCCCTCCAGGCTTTGGGTGTGATCATCGGTGAGTTCATCATTCTAATAGGCTTCATCATGCTCGTTCCTCGACCGGAGAAAATAAAAAGGGATATTGAGAGTGTCGCTCCCACTCCCAATACCCCGCATGACGCTTAATAGTCTGTCTGAGCTTCAGGCCAGCTCTAATACCGAAAGCATCTCCTCGTTCGTTTTCATCTTGAAATCTTCCAGCCCCAGGCGCTCGATTTCCGCCTGCTCGATCGCTGTCAGTCGCTGGATGGCCTCGTAAGTCACGTACGGCGTGCTCATCAGCCGCAGGGTCTGCATCAGGCGCTCAACCGCTACCTCTGCATTGCCGATCGCTGGCACATTCTCCAGGTATTTCAACATCGCCCGGGCGCCGTTCTCGCCATCCTTGCGGGCCACGCCCACCAGCCCGCTGCTGGCCTCGCGTGACCACCCGGCGACGAACACGCCCTCCACCGCTTGGTTGGCTTCCGGGTCGAAAGCCTCGTAGGACAGGTTTTCGATCGGGTACTGCGGGTTCGGATTCTTGACGAACTCATTCCATTTAACCGGCAAGCCGAAGTTTTCATCGACCTTATCGCCGATGCAGAAGACCACCGTATCCACGTCCAGGACGCGCTTGGTGCCCAGGCCGCGCGCCTTGGTATCGCCGTCTTTCGGCACCAGGGTATTATCTTCCACTTCCAGGCCAGCCACGTTGCCCTGCCCGTCCCCCAGGATGCGGGTGGGCGAGGCCAGGAAGTCGAACAGGAAGCGTGTGTTTGAAACCGGTTCCAGCGCCTTGGGTAATCCAGATAAGATGAAGTCTTTGGCGGCTGCCGGGTCCTGCCCGATTGCCTGCATAATGGGCGCAGTCCGGTTAATCTCCGCATCCAAATGCTGCAAGTCCAGGTTGCGGGCAATGTTCTCCATCTCTTTCTTCGAGAACTTTACCTCCGCCGGGCCGCGGCGAGCAACTGCAATTGCCTGCTCCACTTTCAAGTCGCGCACCACCCAGTGAGCAATGTCCATCATCACGTTGCCCACGCCGACCAGGGCGACCTTTTTTCCTATCTTGAAATCCTGAACGCTGAATGGCGGCAGCTTATTGTAGTGGTAAACGATATCCTTGGCGTGGTAAACACCGGACAGCTCCTCGCCAGGTAGTCCCAGCCATTTGGTGCCCTGCGCGCCCACCGTCACCAGGATCGACTGGAAGCCGATCCGGCGAAGGTCATCCAGGGACAGACCGCTGGCTTTGCCTACTGTCACATTCCCAAGATACGTAATCTCGGGCATTTCTAAAATCTGGCGGAATTGCTTTCGCAATCCCTCCTTCATTTTGTATTTGTTATAGTAAATGCCATATTCCGCCAACCCGCCGGGTTTGACATCCCGGTTAAGCAAGAGCACTTGCACGCCAGAGGTGGCG
>JAGDMX010000024.1 GCA_017860725.1 Chloroflexota bacterium
ATGGGGAATGGAAGGCTGCAGATGGGGTATGTCGAGACAGCCAGCGCGGACTGCTTTCGGGATGCAGTGATTGGCGCTGCACCGCTCATCTCGGGTGGTTTGGTGGTGGCTTACGCCGGGTTGTCCCGTTTGAGCATGGACGACACCTGGCTGCAGGCCTCCGCAGGAACGGTCGATTCGTTAACGGCCGCCCTCAGTACGCTGTACTCGCAGCCGGATTTTTGGCTGTGGATGTATCTCATCTTTGTCGTTAGCTCCATGATGTTCCCTTCCGCATCCGACCGCCAGGCCTGGTTGCCTGTGCTCCTGGTTTTATTGGCGCTCGCAATTCTTATCTTCCTGGCTGGGGCAGGTTCCTGGTTTATGGCGCACCTGGAGCCAGCGTTAAATATTTTCTTGCGAATTGTCACCATCATTTTTGCCATCAGTGCTTTTGTGCATATGATCTTATTGCCACCGATTTGGGGCATACGCCTGGTCTTGACCCGCCTGACCGGCTATAAAGTCGTTTAGTCAGCATTTGGTGATATAATGGCAGACTTGGGACTAGACTGGAGAGCGCCTGACCTGGATTATTAACTCCGGTCTCATATACCAGTAACGGGTGGGCTGTTAAAATTGATTTTGTTTTGATATCAGAAGGAGTTTGCAGAGGCGAATATGGCAGGTTTGTGGTATGCCTTGAGAAGCAAGCCACGTAAAGAGGATATTGTCTGGCGTCAGGTCACTCAATCGGGGTATGAGACATTTTATCCCCGGATTCGCGTCAACCCTGTCAACCCCAGGTCAAGAAAAGTCCAGCCGTATTTTCCTGGATACCTATTTGTGCTGGCAGACCTGGACCAGGTTGGCGTTTCCACTTTCCAGTGGATGCCTCACACCCTGGGTCTGGTGTCGTTCGGCGGGGAACCTGCTTATGTTCCCGAAAATTTGATCATCGCCCTGCGCAAGCGTGTTGAAGAAATCGCGGCCGCCGGCGGTGAGCTGTTCGATGGATTGCAGCCCGGCGACCCTGTTTTGATTAACTCAGGACCGTTCTCCGGTTATGAAGCGATCTTCGATGCCAGATTACCAGGCAGCGAAAGGGTGCGGGTCTTACTGGAGTTTCTCGGTAATCAGCGTCGTCTCACTGTCGAACTGAATGCTTCACAAATCGCGAAAAAAAGAACGTAAATTCGAGATAAAATAGCCCTTTTTCCTTATCCCGACCTGACGTTAAAGAAATAAGGCATTGCCTGAACTACAGGCGGTGGCTTAGAAAGGAAAGCTGATCATGAAAAAAGCCTTAATTACCGGAATAACTGGCCAGGATGGCTCCTACCTGGCAGAGCTGCTGCTCTCCAAAGGATATGAAGTCCATGGCCTGATCCGTAGAGCGAGCACATTCAATACCCAGCGAATTGAGCATCTTTATCGTGACCCCCACCCAAACGGCGATCCGGTCAACTTCTTATTACATTATGGCGATCTGGCAAACACGGGCAATCTGGTTGACCTGATTTATAGCATCCGCCCAGACGAGATCTATCATCTGGCAGCTCAAAGCCACGTCCGCGTCAGTTTTGATCTGCCGGAATACACCGGGGATGTTACCGGTTTGGGTACGATGCGGATACTAGAGTCGATACGCAAAAGCGGCGCCCAAACCAGGTTCTACCAGGCTTCTTCCAGCGAAATGTTCGGTGCAGCAAAACCCCCTCAGAATGAGGATACTGCATTCGAGCCCCAAAGCCCTTACGCGGCCGCCAAATTGTACGCCTACTGGGTGACACGTAACTACCGCCAGGGTTATAACCTGTTTGCTGCTAATGGTATTCTCTTCAACCATGAATCACCACGCCGGGGGGAGACTTTTGTAACTCGAAAAATTACCCGGGCATTGGCGGCTATCCTGGCCGGAAAACAAAAGAAGCTCTACCTGGGCAACCTGGATGCCCGGCGAGACTGGGGTTACGCCCCGGACTATGTAGTCGCCATGTGGATGATGCTGCAGCAGGACAAGCCCGACGATTTCGTCATCGGGACCGGTGAGTCGCACTCGGTGCGCGAATTCCTGGACGAGGCCTTTGGGTATGCCAATTTAGATTGGCATGATTATGTAGAGATCGATGCGCGTTACTATCGTCCCACTGAAGTCGATTATCTCATGGCTGACGCCCGGCGGGCTGCCCAGACTCTCCACTGGGAGCCAAGGGTGTATTTTAAAGACCTGGTTCGAATTATGGTCGATGCGGATATGGAATTGATTGGTCTGCAGTCCCCCGGTGAAGGGCGCAGGATACTGGAAACTCATCATGGCGCCTGGCACCGCTGGGAACACCAGGTACTGAGCATGGATGGAAACCGGGCGTGACGAAAGCCCTGATCTTTGGAATTGATGGTCAGGATGGCTCCTACCTGGCAGAGCTTCTCCTGGGTAAAGAGTATCAGGTTTTCGGCTGGATTCCCTCGCATATCCCGGTGTCGAAGGAGAATATTGCACACCTGGAAAATGCTCTCTCTCTGGTAGATGGGGACCTGAGCGACCAGGAGTCACTGCTGCAGTGCATCCAGCAGATTCAGCCGGATGAAATCTATAACCTGGCTGCGCCGTCTTTTCCGGCGGGTTCCTGGGATTCTACGGTGTACGTTGGCGATATAGCCGGTCTCGGTACAGCCCGGATACTGGAAGCGATGCGGCAGGTGGTGCCGGGCGCCCGGTTTTACCAGGCATCCTCCAGTGAGATATTTGGCGCTCCAGCCGAGGTGCCCCAATCGGAGGCGACACCATTTCACCCACGCAACCCTTATGGGATCGCCAAGCTGTACGCTCACTGGATTACCGTCCGCTACCGTGACTACTACAACCTGTTCACCGTCTCCGGAATTCTATACAACCACGAAAGCCCGCGCCGCGGCACGCAGTTTGTCACTCGCAAAATATCGAAGAAAGCAGCCGAGATCAAGCTCGGACTGACTAAGGAGCTGCACCTGGGGGACCTGGATGCCTGCCGGGATTGGGGCTATGCCGGCGATTATGTCGAAGCGATGTGGCTGATGCTGCAAGCACCCAAGGCAGATACCTATGTCATCGGTACAGGTGTGGTTCACTCTGTCCGTCAATTTTGCGACCTGGCGTTTGGCTGCCTGGATATGGATTACCGCGACTACATTGTGCAGGATTCGCTGCTGATGCGCCCGCCTGAGCAAGCCCAACTGGTTGCCAACGCCGGCAAAGCCCGGCAGGAATTAGGCTGGAAGCCGAAAGTATCGTTCGAAGAGCTGGTGCGTAAGATGGTATTGTCGGATTATCACGCGTTGCAAGGGCAGGATGCGTCATGCTCCTAGCGCAGCGCTACGAATAATGCCTGGATCGCTGCTTGCAGGATGGTATCTTCTTCTTGCAGTGCGCTCTCGTAAGTGACCGGCACCGTGATATCGGGGACAATTCCTACGCCCTCGATCAGCACCTCACCATCCGGTTTTTCCGGGCGTCCCATCGGAAACTGCATGGAAATGCCATCGGGCAGCGCAAACTGCCCCAGGCCGACCGACCCAAAGGCGCCCGCGCTTGGATGATGACCGATGACCTGTGCCCGCCCGGTCTCCTGTAAGGCGTACGCAAAACCCTCGCATGCTGAGATGCAATCCGAACTCACCAGTACTATGATTGGGCCACCGTAATATAAGGGGGCAGGTTTTACTTTCGAGGGTTTCTCATCGCGCACGAATTCTCCCTGGCGCTCATCGTAAAGCGAGTTGTAGTACAGGATATGCTCTTCTTCAAAGAAATATCCCGCCAGGTTATACGCCAGGCCGGTGTAGCCACCTGTGTTTTCTCTCAAGTCGATAATTAAACCAGGGATCTGGTTATCGAGGAGACCCTGGATATAATGCTCCCACAGGCTGGCCAGCATCCGGTAGTCGCCGCTGAAGCTGTTAATCCTGACATAACCCAGGCCAGAGTCATCCAGCACTTCACCTTCAATCGGCAGGGCAATCGGATCGGTTTGACCGATGATCGGGCTCAAGGACGCAAATTCCTCGGTTGCCTCCAGTGACGTGGTTTGTGGCTCGGTTTGATCCGGATTTTTGTAGGTGATTTCTACTTCCGTCCCAGGGGGAAGACGGGTCAGGAAACGAACCTGGTTAATTCGCCTGGTGTGCTCCGTGGAGAATGGCTCTGAATAGGGACTTACCGCCGAAATCGCCTGCTGAATGGAACCGCCGTTCCACTCCAACAGCTCTGCCCCGGCGGCGATGCCTGCCCGAGAACCGGATGTATCCGGAAAAACTTCGGTCACGATCAGGCGGCCATCACTGAGCTCTTCCAGAATCAGGCCTAAACCGCCGCCGTATCGATCATAGAAGTAAGCCGGGTCGAAGGACAATTGAATATGACCATCGGGGATTGAGCTGGCAAAATTCTTTAATGCCCGGAAAAACTCGGCAGAATTGCTGGCATAGGCAATGGCGGGCTGGAATTCGTCATAAATTGCTTCCCAGTCCAGACTCTTTTCAACGGTAAATGGGTACTCGCGGGATACTTTCTCATATAAGCTATCGAAGGCTTGGGCGTAGGTTTGGCTCGAATAGTCGTTGATCTCACCGATACCCTCGACCAAGTCGATCTCAGGCTGTGCTTCTTTATAAAAACGGAAAGGCTCCTCGCTCAAGTCGATCAGGTTATAACCCGGTGGAATTGGCGCGGTTGGATCGTCCGGTGTGAAGAGCAACCCGTCGGCCCCAAATCCGCTTGGAAAGTCCTGGGTATCATCCGGAGCCCAGACGATCAGGGTGCCGCCAACGATTTCATTCTCTTGCAGGACATCCACGATCGTGGAGGCATGGGCACTAGACCATCCGACACCATCGCGCTCTTCCAGGAAGGGGTCACCCCAGGTATTAGACCAGTAAGCAACTGCAAATACCTGGACGCCCAAATCCTGCTCGCCATCATTATCCACGTCAACCTGCGTGCCTTGCGGGACGCTGGGTAAGGGCAGCTGATAGGTAAGCGACTGGTCTGGGTGAACGGTCACTGGACCGATGGCCTGGCTGGCCAGAGGGAACACAAAGGTCCGGTCTCGACGTATAAAACCAGTCTGGTCTTCCAGCAGAATAAAAGGCTCTCCCAGGCTATCGACAAAAAAGGGTGAGGTATAGGGGATATCGCCAGTAATTAAGACCGGTTCATCTGGGTTTTCATCCCCTGGCTTGACCGGGACAGGTTGCAGAGGCGTGGAGGTCGGTGCTGGCGTATGGGTCTCGGCCGGCGTATCCGTCGGGAGATTAACCACCCGGTTTACGGTTTGGCAAGACAGGAGGGTGATCAATATACATGCCGTGAGCAGGGCGTACCTGGATGAACGGTGCATCATTGCTTCCGGCCCATTTCATCTACCTTGCTGGTCAGCTCATCGATCTGGTTGAATAGCTGCTGAAATTCATCTCGGGTTGGAACTTCGCGATCCGCTAGATACTTCTCGATCTCATCCTGCTTAATCGGGCGATCCAGACTGATGCGGATGTTGGCATTGAGCAGCTTACCCAGGATGTTTTTGCCTTCGGCCTCGGTCATCTCTCCCTGACTCACCAGGATGTGGACCCGGCGGCGGATTTCATCATCCAGCTGCTGCACATAACCCAATGAAGATACCAACGATTTTTGGAAGGCGCTAATCCGGTCGCCGCTGGTTTGGATGATGCCAGCCAGTACGTTGCGAGGTAAAAACCCGCCTTGTTTTTTCCCGAAATCCAGGATGATCTGGGTCAGGGTCAAGGCAGTCAGATCCTCGCCGGTGGCATTATCGATAACCTGGATTTCTTTACCCTGTCGAATTAACTCTGCGATTCCTTCCAGGGTGATATATTGCTTTGCTTCTGTATCGTACAGCTTGCGGTTGGGATACCGTTTGATCGTAGTCATGTACGCTCCAAATATATAAAAAAATAATAGCTATCTGGCTGGGCAGAGCCACAGCCAGATAGCTATTATAACGTCAGTTCGGGATAAGGGAAAAAGAGGTGTTTTGAGTTTATGCGCGGAGCCGCCCATAAACTCAAAATCCTTTTATCCCGAATGCGCGTTGTTATTCGATGAGTTGGCTTCTACCGGTTACTGGTTTTTCTTTAATTCGTCGACTTTTTTGGTGAGGGCGGCGATTTTCTCGCTCAAGGCGTCCATGTCCGCCTTGGTTGGCACGCTCAGGTGCTCCAGGATTTGCTCTACCTGCTTATTGACTTCGCCTTCCGCTTTCTTGGAGGCGTCCTTCGCCTGCTTCTTGCGGCTATCCATCACATCCTTGACGACTTTTTTGCCGTCTTTCTCAGCGATCTCGCCACGCTCGATCAATTTGTTGACGAATTCTTCAATTTCATCCTGCGCCAGTGCGACTGCCCCGATGCTGGCGAGCAGGACTCTATGCAGCAGGTCAACGAATGCCTTGGGTTCGCCTTTTCCGTTCATCTGCTCCGGAACTTCTACAGTCTCGGGTGCTTTTGCTTTGGTTGCCATCTTATTTATCTCCTTTTTAATACTTTTGTGACTTTGATACAGCCTGACGTTTTAGGCTTGAACTGTTGAGACGATGGTTTACATTCTCTTTTTGTTGGTCAATGGCTCGAGAAGCCTCCTCGATTGACTTAACCACTTCTTCAAACAAGATGAAAGTAATACCGGCAAAGAGAAGGGTTGTTTTTCTAATTAATCCCATCAGAATGGTCTCCAGTAATCGCAGCGTATTTATGACGCGCCGCGTCGTATTTAATATAACACGCTGCGTCAATACTGTCAAGTAAAATCTTGTCCGGTTCAGGATAATGCCGTTGGCTTGACGCTCATTCTTATCTAAACTATACTATACTTGGTCCCAAAGACAAGTAGTAATTTGACAAGCCAGCGAATCAGGTATCAATCGGTAACATAAGGGCTTACTCCTCTTTAACCGCAAGACATGACTTCACGGAGGTAAGGAAATGGCTGTTTTCCGGGATAGCGAGCAATTTTATGAATGTGTGGGTGGGCTGATGGAGCGGGCCAAGCTGGACCCCGAAGTTGGGCAAAAGATTGCCAAGTCTGGCATCATTATTCAGTTTCGCTACACGAATCCGGATGCGATTACAACCGTCAATGCCAAGGACAAGCCGACCCAACCTGGGGCTTACGTCGACGTGTTCAATGGTCCCACGGATCTAAAACCGGACGTTGTGATGACGATGAAGGCGGATGTAGCCCACGCGTTTTGGCATGGCAAAGTAAATTTGGTATCGGCATTATCGAAAGGTGAGATAAAGTCCACCGGGTCGATTCCAAAAATCCTGAAATTACTTCCGGCCGTCCAGCCGCTATACAAACAGTATCCTGTGTTGTTACGTGAAAAAGGATATGGGGACCTGGTGATGAAGTAAGGAGCTCATCGATGGACGAGAAGACTACGATCCTGGTGACAGGGGTAGGAAATTATTGGGGGGCGCAAGTAGCAGCGCGACTGTTGAATAGCCCTGGCTTAGCTAGAAACAATGGACAGCCAGCCCTGGAAAATGCGCATGTCATCGGGCTGGATGCCAAGCCGCCGGGTATTGAGATTAAAGGCCTGGATTTTATCCAGGCGGATGTGCGCAACCCGTTACTTTCGGAGGTTTTAAAATCCGAGCAGGTAGATTTCGTGTGCCATCTGGCTTACTCGGATCGGGAAAAATCCAGCGAAACGGCTTTTGACATCAATGTCATGAGCACGATGAAGCTATTGGGTGCATGTGCCGAGGCCGGTATCCGGAAAGTTGTGCTGCGTTCCAGTACAGCCGTCTATGGCGCCAGGCCCGGTAATCCGGCTTTCTTAACCGAGACACACCTGTTGCATGGGAAAGAAAGCCAAGGGGAGACCCGTAACCTGGCGGAGATCGAAACCTTTTGCAGCGGATACCATCGCCAGGTGCCAGAGATCGGCTTGACCATCTTGCGGTTTGCCAGCATTATCGGTCCAACCGCGGATACGAACATGACGCGCTACTTGAAACAGCCGTATGTGCCGGTACTATTGGGTTTCAATCCGCTGATGCAGGTAATCCACGAGCGAGATGTGGTTGATGCGCTGGTGTATGCGCTGGTCAATGAAGTTCCGGGGGTGTTCAATGTTGCTGCGGAGGGTTCCCCTCCGCTGACCAAATTAATTGCCCTGGCGGGGAAATCCACGCTGCCCGTACTGCATTGGTTCGCCTATTGGGGAAACTCGCTATCAAACAGGCAGCATGCTCTCCAGTCAGCCTGGCCGATCGAGCCGGACTATCTGCGTTATACCTGGGTAGCTGACCTGACCCGGATGCGCGAAGAGATGAGATTTATCCCGCAATATACGGCTGAAGAAGCCTTACGAGAATTCGCCAGCCAGCAGCGACTGGGTAAATACATGTCTGAAGAAACGGCCAAAGCACTGGACGAAGAAAGACTGCGAGACATCCTGGAACGTCGCCGCCGGATGAGAGAGCAGCGGGTCGTCTCCTCGGACGAGTCAAACGAAGGGATAGTGTCATGAGCATTGATGAGAACCCAGCAGACGAGGTCATTTCCGAGTCCGGAGGTGAACCTGAAGCGATAGCCTCCACTGAAGCAGGCGAGTCAGGCCTTGGGGATCACGAGCCATCCCGAGCAGAGTTAATTGAGGAATTAGACCGGCTGGTTGAGCGCATCCAGGCATATTCACCGGATTACGAACCACCCTCCTATTCCCCCAAGCGTTTATTGGATGTATTCGGAGAGAATGTCCATAATCTGGCTCCGAGTTTGATCGACAAAATCCGCTCAGGCTTATCCAGTGATTTATTCGATCCAGATACCTGGAAGGGTCTCTGGTTCATGTTGAACTATACCTTAGAGTACCAGGCGGACTTCTTCAAGCGGCGTTACTCCGGTGAGTATGAGGTGGATGAATGGGGGTACGATCCCGAATTTATGGGATTATTCAAGCCATTCTTTGAGTTCATGTACACAAAGTACTGGCGTGTGCAAACCTCAGGTATAGAAAATATCGCCGCAGAAGGAAGAACCTTGCTGGTATCCAATCATTCCGGCCAATTACCCTTCGATGGAGCCATGATCGGTATGGCGGTGATGCAGGAACACGAAACCCAGCGCCTGGTGCGTAGTTTGTACGCCCCCTGGTTCCCAACGCTGCCGTTTGTGTCTACATTCCTGACCAAGATGGGCCAGACGATCGCCAACGAGGAGAATGGGATCCGGCTATTAGAGCAGGAACAGCTGGTGGCGGTCTTCCCCGAGGGCATCAAGGGGGTCGGTAAGCTGTATAAAGATCGCTATAAATTGGCGCGCTTCGGTCGCGGCGGCTTTGTACGGATGGCACTGAAAACCCAATCCCCGATCGTCCCGGTTTCCGTGGTGGGCGCCGAAGAAATCTACATCTCTCTGTATAATGCCAAGGCGATTGCCCGGTTGATCGGATTTCCGTTCTTCCCGATTACCATCACCTGGCCCTGGTTTGGCTTGTTTGGTTTTGTCCCGCTGCCAACCAAATGGTACATCGATTTCGGAGAGCCAATCCCCACAGACGGCTATCCTCCAGATTCGTATTCCAACTTTAACCTGGTGTCGCAGATCACCGATCAGGTGCGCAACACGGTCCAGAATGCGATTGATCAGCGCCTTGCGGAGCGGAAATCGGTATTCGCGGGTTAGTGATCCTTATCCTTTCGATGGATTAAGCATGCCAGTTTTCTCAAGCTCAGACCAGGTTTACGCGGTCATGAAGACATTACTCACCCGCCTGGGGGAGAAAGACCCCCAGGCGGCGCAAATTATCACCCGGTCTCGCCTGGTCTTGCGGTTGCAGTTAAACCAGCCCCCTGCCGAGATTACCATCAACGGCAAGCATCATCCCATTGAGTTTGCATTTGGGAAGTCGGCCTTACGTCCCGACCTGGAGCTGGCGATCGGCTGTGATGCACTGCATTACATTTTGACCGGGCAGTTAAAATTTTCCAAAGCTCTGGGGAGCGGTCAGTTGAAGCTGCGTGGACCGGTATGGAAAGCCTTTGTCCTGGAAGATGTATTCAGACACCTGCAAGGGTTATACCCGGTGGTGTTGCGCGAGTATGGGATCGATCCCCCACGGTTGAAACCCAGCCCGTAAATCAGGGTTATCCCAGACCAACGGACAAGGTTTCTTCTTCTGCTTCGACTTCCAGCCTGTCGAGCAGGAGATCCAGCTCCGCCAGGGTTCTTGACAGGCGGCAGAGCGGCTCATCGCGATTGCGTGATCCGCAGCCGATTGATTTGGCTTCCAATACTTTTCGGATGACTTGTGGATCGTGATTGGACTGCTCAATTTCGGCAAGCTCTTCAATGACCAGGCGACGCGTGATGGGAATATGGTGGCGGATCATTGTATCCTTGTAGTAATGATAGTCGCGTGCCAGATCATAGGTAACCGACTCAAAACCATGCCGCGCAACATTCAGCCGCGCTGAATAGTGCATGATGTTATAGAAGAACATCTCGTAGTCTTTTGGCCGAGGCTCGATCAGGATGATGTCAACTTCAGGATGAGAACGCCTGATCTGTTTGAGATGGTAATGTAAACCGGAATGCAGCGTGATGCGCAGGGCTTGATTAGAAATTGACGGAATGCCTTTGGTACTCAGGCTGGACATTTTTCCCTGGGACATTTTGACCAAATCCTGCTCATCCCCTTCAAAAGGAACCAGCGGATTGATACAGACGATCAGGGTTGCCCCATGTTCTATGGCAATGTCAATACTGGCATTGCCGCGTAAACTGCCATCAATATACTCACGGTGATTGATTTGGACGGGCTTGTAGACCAACGGCAAAGCGGATGAAGCCGCAACCGCTAGAGAAATCGGGGCATCCAGATGACCCGGGCCAAATACTGCACGTTTCCCGGAATCCAATTCGGTCGCAACAATGTATAACTCCCGCTCGAGCTCGTTAAAGTTATCCGGGCGGTTGAGATTCAAGAGCCCTTCCCGGACATAATTCGCCAGACCTAATCCATCGTAGAAGCCGGAGGGTAAAGCTCCAGTCAGAGACCAGGCCAGATCGAAAACGCTCAATCCATTGAAATCACGCAGATAGTTGTACCAGGTGCTGAGCAGTTTTTTGGGGAGCTTGAGCCCCCAGTTGACATAATCCTTTCGGTTGAGCGAGAAAATATGTTTTCGCTCGATCGGCTCAACATCTTCTCGGTTTCCGCTAATGATCTCCAGCATCATTTCTGGGCTGATCCCATTCGCCAGGAATGAGGTGATCAAGGCTCCTGCACTGGTGCCTACGTATATATCGAAATCATTTACAGTACGGTCGATGAGTAGGTCGTCGATCGCGCGCAGCGCGCCGATTTCGTATACTGCACCTGTTATCCCACCGCCCGCCAGAACAAGTGCCGTCCGACTTCCCTTTTTCAATCTCATACCACCTCGAGTTAAGCTTAAACTGGATAAGGGATAAAGCAAACAAAATATAGCATCACTGACGCATCGTGTCAATGTCAAGATGCATGTCGGGATAAACCCACAATCTTTTTATCCCAAATTCACGCTCACAATCACAGTTCCAGGCGCGCAGACGGGTTCCTCGCATGTTTTTGCTGGCACAATTGAGTATAATGCTGGTGAGCCACCTCCGGAGTGGAGGTGAGTATTCGGGCAGGGTATCAGGTATTTACAATGGATCAGACAAATCGAATGAGAGTTGGTCTGGCGCTGGGAGGCGGAGCGGTCAGGGGGCTTGCGCACGTTGGTGTGCTCTCGGTGCTGATGGGCGCAGGTATTCCGATCGATTACGTGGCTGGAACCAGCGCCGGTTCAATCATCGGCGCTCTTTACTGTGCCGGCTTGGGTCTGGATCGGCTGGAATCTTTGTCCAGCGAGACAAATTGGTGGAAGATTTCACGCCTGGCATTATCCCCCAGGGGCCTGTTGAATTTCAATAAGCTTTCTAATTGGCTGATCCGTCAAATTGGCGATTTAGATATCGACGAGCTGGTCACGCCGTATGCTGTGGTCACAACGGATATAGTCACTGGAGAAGAAGTGGTTTTCAGATCAGGCAGCCTGGCGCCTGCCGTGCAGGCCAGCTGTTCGATACCCGGGTTAGTGGTTCCGTTAGAAATGGATGATAGACTGTTGGTGGATGGCAGCCTGGTCAATACCGTACCGGTCTCGGTGGTACGCCAGATGGGCGCCGATTACGTGATTGGGGTTGATATCCTGACGCACAAGATTCGCTGGCGCTTAGGTCCATTGGGTTACGGCATCGCTGCCATCGAAATCCTGGCTGAGCGCGCGGGGTGTGGCATGGGCCAGGCCGACTGCCTGATCACACCTGACCTGGCGGGAAAAACCTACATCAGGTTTTCTAAGCGGGGGGAGCTATTTCAATTGGGAGCAGGGGCGGCGATGCAGCGCCTGGAAAAAATCCGATCCGACCTATCAATGCTAGAGCTGCATGAAAATATTATCCCTGAGCGATAAAATCGTATCGTTTATTTACAGCCCAATTGTCAAACGGCGCTTCCCAGATGTAGATCTGGTAATTGGCTGTGGTGATCTGTCCTACTATTATTTAGAGTATGTGATGAATGCTTTGGATGTCCCGCTGTATTTCGTGCGTGGCAACCACGACGTCCTGGCCGAATATGACCACGGCATAATGCGCACAGCTCCGCAAGGCGGAACCGACCTGCACAGGCGGAATACTCAGTATAAAGGGCTGTTGCTTGCCGGGGTGGAAGGAAGTCTGCGCTACCGTCCAGGAAGGTTTCAGTACTCGCAGTCCGATATGTGGGGGCATGTTTTCAATCTGATTCCCGGCCTGCTGGTGAACCGTGCGACCCAGGGACGATACCTGGATGTGTTTGTTACCCATGCCCCAGCAGAAGGCATCCATGACCGGCCAGACCTGCCCCATCAGGGCATTAAGGCATTTCGATGGTTTTTGAATGTCTTTAAGCCCAGCTATTACATCCATGGTCATATTCATATCTACAGCCCAGATACTACGACCGAAACCAGGGCTGGGGATACTATCGTGATTAACACCTATGGTTTCAAGGAGACCGTCCTCGGTCCCGCAGGAGTGAAATCAAATGACGATCGATCAACTCGCTAACCAGGACTTTGAGCGAGCCTCATCCAGAGCATTTTGGCGCAGGATTGTCACGCGTTTAACCGGCAAGAACAATGAGCTGCTGCCTTTCGATGACGTACGAGAGAAGCTTTCTTTTCGCGGACAGCATTACATTGGCCTACAGCAAGTCTCAATCAGTAAGATTGTGGGCAGCATGGGCAGATTTAATGATTTTGATCGGGCGTTTTTGCCCACGCAAACGCGCACCAAAGGTCGCTGGATGAGTATCGACAAGGCGCACTATCAAGAGATCAACCTGCCCCCGGTTGACTTGTACAAAATCGGAGAGATCTATTTTGTCAAAGATGGGAATCATCGGGTCTCGGTTGCCCAGGATCGGGGACAGGAATTCATTGACGCATACGTGACCGAAATCGATATCCCGGTAATGCTGACGGCGGATACCAAGCTGCAAGATTTAGATCTGAAACAGGAGCAAGCCAATTTTATCCTGGAGACCGGATTAGATCGGCTGCGCCCAGAGGCCGCAATCGAAGCCTCTGCGTTGGGAATGTATCCAAAGCTGATGGAGCACATCCGGACTCACCGCTGGTACCTGGGTATTCAGAAAGGTGAGGAGGTTGCCTGGGATGAGGCGGTGATCTCCTGGTATGACCATGTCTATCTTCCGGTGATTGATGTCATCCGGAAAAACAACCTGGAAAAATCATTCCCCGGTACAAAAGATGCGGATTTATATCTGTGGATCATGGAGTACATGGGGAATATTAAACAAGCTCACCTGACGGCTGCGGAGGATCAGGATAGTGCGAAATCCGAAGCCGGACGGCAGTTGATCGAGGACTTTCAATCTCCAGAGGTGAAAGATTTAGTTCGCATCGCTAACCGAAATTCCTGGCTCCAGGACTGGATTCTGCAACAAGAGCAGATCGAGTTTTTGAAGGAAACCGGTATCAACGACCTGCGCCCGGACAGCGATATCAAGACGACCTTGCTGGGTCAGTACGAGACCTTGAAAGAGCATATTGCTGCCCACCGGTGGTATCTGGGTGAGCAGCACCAGCGAGAAGTTACCGGTGAGGAGGCGGTGACTTCCTGGTACGATTATGTTTATCTGCCGATTGTTAACATCATCCGCGAGCAGAATATCCTGCAAGAATTTCCCGGGCGCACCGAGACCGATCTATACTTATGGATTATTCGCCACCAATGGATTTTGCGAGAGAATTATCAAAGTGAAGTCTCCATCAGTGAAGCCGCCGAGCAGTTTACCGAAGAATATTCTCCAAAAGGCGTGAAGAAAGCAATTCAGGCGATTAAAAAGGCGGCGGGATTAGAAAAAGGCAGTTAACGATTTTGTAATTCTGCCACGACTGTGCGCACGGTCTCTACATCGCTAATTTTCCCCTGTCCAACCAGGTCCTTGACGGCGGTGTTCAGGTCGATCTCGGCGGTCAGCCCCAGCGCTTCTAAAAGGTCCGCCAGCGGTACCTGGCATTGCTCGACAATTTCATTCAGGGTGTGACGCCCCTTGATCTCGCTGCCAGGCAGGATTTGCCCAGGCGGCAGGGGCGTTGGACCACTGCCTTCCCCGCTCCCTTGAATCGACTCTTGCGGCACATGACTGCTCTCCGGCTGCGGCGTTGGTTCAATGGCTGCCGGGGCAGCCGGCTGAGTCGGCTCAGGCGTTGGCTGCTCCACAGGCTGCGTGGCTGTCAGCTCCAGGCCGGGCTCCGCCGGCGCAGAGCTGTCATCGCCGGAGGGTGAAGCTCCGCTCAGATATGCGCTGATCTTGTCGCGGACACCACTGACTTCGAAATCCGGCAGCAGGGCTTCAAGGTCTTTCAGGGCAGTTTCCGGCGGAATGTCATTCGGGATTCCGAGGAGCAGATACAACTCGGCCTGGGGAATCTGGAAGCCATCCGAAACTTGTTGGATGGTCATCCAGCCCTTGATATCCTCCGTGGAGGACAGGCTGCCGGTGCCGATCAGCTCTTTACCACTGACTGCCCAGAAGCCGGTGGA
>JAGDMX010000166.1 GCA_017860725.1 Chloroflexota bacterium
TACAGCCGCCGCTATAACCAGCTCCAAGAGCTGCCATCCGGCAAGCGCCCCGATGACCCTCTACGCCAGCTCTTGGGACCGGTGTTTACAGCCCTTATAAATAAATGGTGGGTGGATGAGCTCTACCAGTTGGTCATCCTGCGGCCGTATGCTGCCCTCTCGCGTTTCCTGGCAGAACAGGTCGACTGGCGCTTCTGGCACGACTGGTTCCACGAGAAAGTGATTGCCAATGGTTATATCGGGCTGGCTTATTTCCTGTCTGATAAGTTTGACCTGCGTGTGATCGATGGCGCCGCGAATGGGCTGGCGACAGTCACCCAGCGCTTTGCTGGCAGCCTGCGCCGCATTCAAACCGGTTACGTACGGAATTATGCCCTGTCTGTTTTCTTGGGGCTGGTGCTTATCCTGGCATATTTATTCTTCCGCTAGACCCCGAAAAGCTGTTTTGCATCCTGAAGATGTGAAACAGCGCCAAGGGCAGTTATCGAAATCGAGGATAGACATGGAATCTTTGATCAATCCCCTTACCCTGGTCACCTTCTTCCCTCTGGTCGGTGTGCTGATTATCGCTTTCCTGAAGCAGGAGCAGAAAAACGCTGCCCGCTGGATTGCCCTGATCGTTTCATTGATCACGTTTGGCATCTCGCTGTGGGTGCTGGCGCAGTTCGACTCTGCTAATACTGATCTGCAGATGGTGGTCAACATTCCGTGGATCCAGGTAGCCGGTTGGAATATCACTTACTACCTGGGTGTAGATGGCTTGAGCATCCTGTTGCTCCTGCTGACGACTTTCCTGACACCGATCTCAATCCTCTCAACCTGGACAGCCGTTGAAGACCGGGTTAAGGACTTTATGATGTTCTTCCTGCTGCTGGAAGTCGGCATGCTCGGCGTGTTCCTGGCCCAGGATTTATTCCTCTTCTACATCTTTTGGGAGTTCACCCTGGTGCCAATGTACTTCCTGATCGGCATCTGGGGAGGGCAGCGCCGTATGTATGCCGCCATCAAATTCTTCCTGTACACCATGGCCGGCTCGATCCTGATGCTATTGGCTATCTTGTGGCTGGGGATTAACCAGGGTACGTTCTCGCTACCGGAGCTGACCGCTCAGGGAGGGATCGCCGCTAACCTGCAAATCTGGCTGTTCCTGGCTTTTGCGGCCGCGTTCGCTATCAAAGTCCCCATGTGGCCCCTGCACTCCTGGTTGCCGGACGCTCACGTTGAAGCTCCAACTGCTGGCTCGGTGATCCTGGCGGGCATCTTGCTGAAACTGGGCACTTACGGCTTTTTACGCTTCAATTTGGGCCTCTTCCCGGAAGCCTCTGTTCAACTGGCACCCTGGGTGGCGGGCTTGGCGGTCATTGGCATTCTATACGGTGCCATGGTTTCATACGCACAGAAAGACGTTAAGAAGCTGGTAGCGTATTCCTCCGTCAGCCACCTGGGCTTTGTGATGCTGGGATTATTCGCCTTGAATGCTCAGGGCATTGAAGGCGGTATTCTGCAGATGATCAACCACGGTTTGAGCACCGGGGCCTTGTTCTTGATTGTCGGCATGATTTATGAGCGCCGCCACACCCGGGATATGGATGCCTTTGGCGGGCTGTGGAAGATTATGCCGGTGTATGCGGTACTGACGCTCATCGTGTCGCTATCATCAATGGGTTTGCCGGGTTTAAACGGATTTGTAGGTGAGTTCACGATCCTCTTGGGTGCCTGGGGGGCCGGGCAGGATGGCGGTGCCCTCGGCTCGGTGTGGTTTGCAGCTCTGGCGGCGCTGGGTGTGATCATGGCTGCGGTCTATATCTTGTTCATGTTCCAGAAGCTGTTCTTGGGACCAGTTACGAAAGAAGAGAATCGCACGCTCAAAGATATCAACTGGCGCGAGATTGCCACATTAGTCCCCTTGATCATCTTGATCTTCTGGATAGGTTTATACCCAAAGCCGTTCTTTGACCTGATGTCCCCGACTGTAGGTAACCTGGTTGCTACCCTGCAGTCAGCCGCGGTAGCCGTCTTGCCATGATGACCTTATTTGCCTGGAGGCTGGCGATGAAATGTTGGCACCTGGATAAATGCTATGAACCTGAGTAACGCTTCTGCATCCCTCAATGCCATTCTGCCACTGGTAGTGGTGATCCTGTGGGCCTGCGCATTATTGCTGGTGGACCTGTTTATTACAAAAGAACGGAAAGGGCTGACCGCACTCCTGGCAGCCATCGGCATGCTGGCCAGCCTGATCATTACCCTGGCGCGCTTAGATCTTGAAGCGGTTGTCTTTAATGGGATGGTCACCGTGGATGGGTTCTCGAATTTCCTGACGGTGCTTTTCCTGGGCAGCGGCATTGTAGCTGTTGCACTTTCATATGATTACCTGAAGCGCATGGGTCTTGAGAAGGGTGAATACTACGTCTTGTTGCTGTTTACGGTGAGCGGGATGATGCTTATGGCTGTAGCCAGCGACTTGATCGTGGTTTTCTTGGCCCTCGAGCTGCTCTCCATCCCGCTATATGTCTTGGCTGGCATAGCGACACCACGTCTGGATTCGGAAGAGTCTTCTTTGAAGTACTTTTTGCTGGGATCTTTCTCAACTGGGATCGTAGTGTACGGCATCGCCCTTGTCTTTGGCGCAACCGGCACGACATCCTTGGCAGGGATTGTCGACGCGATTACTGCCGGCAGCGCTGGCATGGGTTTGCTGGTAGCGGGAGCCGCTATGCTGTTGATCGGTCTGGGATTCAAGGTGGCATTGGTTCCTTTCCATATGTGGACACCCGACGTGTATCAGGGTGCACCTTCCTCAGTGACAGCATTTATGGCGATTGGTGCCAAAGCCGCCGGTTTTGCTGCCATTCTGCGAATATTTATCCAGGCCTTCCCAGCCCTTTCTGTTGACCTGACGCCGGTGTTATGGGTGCTCGCGGCCTTAACCATGATCCTGGGAAATGTGGTCGCGATTGCGCAACGCAACATCAAGCGCCTGTTGGCCTATTCCAGCATTGCCAATGCCGGGTATATTTTATTGGCGTTAGTGCCCTACGGGCAGAGTGATGTGGCGGCGGATTCGGTCGCATCGGCGCTGTTTTACTTGCTGGCCTATGCCTTCACCAGCTTCACCGCCTGGTCTGTGGTGATTGCCCTGGAACAGGTTGAAGGTAAGGGGCTCGAGCTGGAGGATTATGCAGGGTTGAGCAGGCGCTACCCGATTCTGGCTTTGACGATGACGGTCGCCATGCTTTCATTCACCGGAGTCCCCCCGACCCTGGGTTTCTTGGGCAAATTTTATGTCTTCCGCACTTTGCTTGAAGGCGGTTTCCCCGGTCTGGCAGTGATCGGCGTGGTCACATCGTTAATCTCGGCTTATTACTACCTGCGGGTGGTGGTTTACATGTACATGCGTGAAGGCGAGCCCCAGGCTATCCGGGATCCCTGGCTATATATTGCGGCCACAGCCAGTGCCATCTGTCTGGTTGTGCTGGGAATCTTCTCCCAACCACTGTTTGCCTGGGCTTCACAGGCAATGCTGCATTAGTCTATCCTTTTATCCCGAACTGACGTTTAGTAATTAAAGCGGCTGCCTTAAGTTCTGTGACAGACAGCCGCTTTGATTTAAAGCAGAGTATGGATTACAACGGTTTAACGTACAACGCGTAAGGAGTTCCAGATTAGCCAATCGTCCACAGCAGGTCCGTTGGCGCGCACCGTGATGATAAACTGGACGGTTCTGCCGACCAGATTCACCAGGTCAATATCGATGGATTGCTGAGAGCGGTTGCAGACTTTGTTCCCTTCACGTAGGGTTTGGATGGTATCGCCCTCTTTGTAACTAACCTGATAAACGATATTACCATTGCCACAGCTCCCATCCGCGTTGGCTATGAATGCCAGGCGACCTTTGAGGTGGTCTCCCGGTTGCACTTTGTAGGGTGTATAGACGCCGGAAACATAGCCGTTCTCTTCACGCCGCGGGTAAGTCAGCAGAACTTTACCGGATACCAGGCCGTCTTCCAGGCGCACACTATCCTTGATCTTGACCACACCATTCGGATCGTCGTCTGGGCCGTTATATGCAAGCGGAACGCCCGGATTATTGCCGGTGCCGCTGGTCCAGCTGGCCGATTTTGCCAAAGCGAGGAAATCCAGCCCACTAGCTTGAGGGGATTCGACCTTGATCTGAACCCAAAATGGCTTATCCTCGTCACCCAAGCCGAAAACGTTATTGGTTGCGTTGCGGAGCTTCCAGTCGCCGCGATAGGTGCCGGGTGTGCCTGGAGCAACCAGTGGCACGCTTACGTCGATTGAGTTGCCCGGAGGAACCGGGGCAGGCATTGGGACGAAGGCCGGTGCGCCCATCTGGTCTCCCTTGGTGAAAACGATGGTATAGCTGGTCGTCCATGTGCAGGAGCCTACATTACGCAGCCGCCAGGTTTTGGTAAAGGCAGTGCCTGGTGCAAAGACGGTATTGTCGGGCACGGTGATGTCCTTGATAAACTTGGCTTGATCGCAGGGTGTGGGTGCTTGAGTTGGCGGCAGCGGTGTGTTGCTGGGGAGCTGGTTAGGCAGAAGTGTTTGAGTTGGCAGGGCCATTGTAGGTGCCGGCGTGGATTGCGTAGGCACGACCACCGTCGCCGTGCTAGGACCGGCCGTAGCTGGCGGGCGGCTGATCTCGGTTAACTGCGCTGCGACGGTCTCGGCCGCCTGGGTGGAGATCAAATCCATCTCGGTTAAAGTCGGAGTTCCCTGGGGTAGATTACAGGCACTCAACAGGATGGATAGGCCCAGCAGCGCGATCATAAGCCTTTTGATGGTCGATGTACGAATATGGGACATGGCTACAGTCCTTTCTCTATGATTATTATAATGTATGCCGTTTATTCGTTCCGGCTAACTCCCTTGCTGGCGCAGGCGTAGCCAGAGCAGGCCAAGAGGTATAAGCAAGACAGGCAACAGGCCTCCGGCGCACGGCAACGGATTTTGTGAAGCCGGCTGCGCAGGAGATGCTGTCTCGGTTGGAGTTGATGCAGCCGCGGTAGGTGTGGTCTCAACAGTTACCTGGCCAGGCTCGGCAGTCGCTGACTCGGTTGGAATCTGAATGGCGGGCACAGATGTATCCTCGGGCACGACCTCATAGGCTGCGCCATCCGCCAGGGCAATGACCGATGGTCCAAGGGCGAATGCCGCCGCCAGCTCGGGATGAGCATCCACCAGGGCAAAGTAATCGTCGGAAAGGAAGGCTACTTTGATGGTTTCCATCTGCTCGGGGTCAAAGGCAGTATCTACCCACTGTTCGCCGGCCAGAACAAAGGTGCGAGCCCCGGCCTGGCGCACGCGATTGACGGCTTCTCCGGTTTGCGGGGCAGGCGCCTCTGCGGCGGCCATAGAGGCCTGGTCGGCAGCTTTCTCAACCGCCGCCTGGCCGGATGCCGGGGCAGTTGCCATGCTCTGCATCTGGTTGAGCTGTTCTTGCGCAATGCGCTCCTGCTCTGCGGCACCCAGCGGCATGGATTCGGTCACTAGGTAAGAAGTATAAGGAGTCACGATCCCATAACGGATGCTCAGGCGCACGATCTGGTCGATAATCTCCTGATTGGGTCCGTTCAGGCGCACCTGGTTAAGCAGATAACCGATCTTACGGGTAGCCCACAGGCGCGGGATGGCAGCCAGAGTAGCATCTGAGGCTGATTCACCCTGGGATGAGTCGATGGCAAACTGTTGATCGGAGAAGGTAAAGGTTTGGGACTGATTGTTCACATCGCCGGTCAAGGTCACAGTGGTCTCGCCACCTTTTCGGTAGCGCCCGACCAGGATGATCTGGGATCCCTGGAAGAGGTCTGGCAGCGGTTCGGGATATAGATCGTAGACGGCTAGCTCGTCAAAATCCAGCGCCAGGTCGGTGAGCACCGGTGTGCTGATGCGGGAGTAGAAACTCGATAGAATCTCATCCAGAGGCTCTCCAGGAAGCACGTAGGTGCTGGCACCGTGGTTTTCCTGGGACAGCGAATCCAGCAGGAAGGTATCTACATCATAGCCGACGCCAAACGGGAACAGGCGCAGATTATCGGGAGCCGATCCACGGAAGTTATCCAGGATTTTCTGACTATCCACTTC
>JAGDMX010000167.1 GCA_017860725.1 Chloroflexota bacterium
TGACCGGCGCCGGGAATTGGGCGTTCCCAGCCAGTTGAGAGTCTATCCCGCTCCAGGGGCCACCGGTTGGAGCAGGTGCCCCACCCTGTACAGGCACGTTGGTCGATCCCGTACAGATACGTGCCCCGGTATCATCTACTCCTGGGATGCAGCTCGATTGATATATGAACGGTAATCCCTCCCGGCCTCCGATAAAGCCGTAGGTATACACCGCATTGCCATCTGCCATCTCCACGTAACCGTCGGTAGCGTACAGGTTGTACACCACCGTGGCTGCCTGAGCCTGGGCCACCTGGGTTTGCGCCGGGCCGATCGCCAGTCCCGCCATCAAAAAGAAGAAAATGGTAAAGATCATTATTTTGCGAAGTAAAGTCATTGCATCCTCCTCACCTGGCTGCCGGGCTACGCCCGTGCAGCTTTTTGGAATTCCATACGCTCCGTGATGGTTTTCAGGCGCCTCCTCTCTGGCCTCGCTGGACCAACCGTAATCAGGGATCAAATGAACAAGCTGACGATAAATCTGGCAGTTTGATTTTGTCAACCTGCGACGCTCTGCGCGGGACAGTTCCCCCTGAATCGGGGGCCACGCCCAAACGATTCTCAAGTTAATGATAAATTAATCAGCCGCTCTGGGATAGCGTAAGAATTAAGGAATTTTCCTCCGTAGTTTCTACGGAGGGAGAGAGGAATTCAATGGCTTAGTGAGTAAAAATGGATAGATATTCCGGAGATTTTATTATTGAAGGCTCAAGTGATGCCATTCTCGGCGGCATAGCGCACCAGGTCCACCCGGCTGTGCAGATCCAGCTTAGTCATCAGGTTGGCACGATGCGATTCGACAGTGCGGACGCTGAGCGTCAGCTCCTCGGCAATCTGGCGGTTGGTATAGCCCTTGACCAGCAGGCGCAGCACATCACGCTCACGCAGGGTCAGGGTCGCTTCGGTAGGCCGGCGTGCCGGTGATTTTTGCTCCGCGAGCAGAGCGCGCGTCATGGCGGGGTGAACGTAGATTGCCCCATTGGCTACGGCGCGGATGGCTTCGATCAGCTCGGTTTCCACCGCCCGCTTGAGAATGTAGCCGGAAGCGCCTGCCAGGATGGCTTCGCGCAGCAGGCTGGTATCCTCATGAATGGTTAGCAGCAGGATGCGCAGCTCCGGGAACTGGCTGGCCAGCAGGCGGGTGACCTCAATGCCGCTCATGCCAGGCATACTGATGTCGAGCAGGACGACGTCAGGCTGCAAGCGGGCAGCCTGTTTCAGCCCTTCGCCCCCATCCGCCGCCTCCCCCACGACTTCCAGATCGGCTTCTGAGTTGAGCAAGGCGCGCAGCCCGGCCCGCAGAACCCCATGATCGTCAACGATCAGGATCCGGATCGCCATACGGCACCTCAACATAGATGGTCGTGCCTTCGCCGGGCTGCACTTCGATTACCAGCTTGCCCCCCAGCATTTCGGCACGTTCACGCATCCCGAACAGTCCCAAACTCTGATTGTTCAACGGTCGCTGCGGGTCAAAACCATCGCCATTATCTTCGACGATTGCCACGATGCTATCCACACGCTGTTCCAGCAGAACCTCTACCCGGCTGGCATTGGCATGGCGCACTACATTGGTCAGTGCTTCCTGCACAATGCGGTATAGATTGACCTCAATCTCAGCCGGTAGGCGTGAATCCAGGTTGAGGACGACCAGTTGTACCTGCAAACCGTGCCGGGCGCCCAGGTCCTCCAGATGCTGCTGTAATGCGGCTTTCAATCCCAGATGGTCCAGGCTGGCCGGGCGTAGATCCATCGCCAGGCGGTGTAATTCCTCCAGCACGCTTTCCACCTGGCTCTTCAGATCGGCAGTAGTTTCACGCACTGCCTGTGGGTCGGAGGTCTGGCGTTCCAGCAGGCTCAAACCCAGCTTGAGGGAGGTCAGAGCTTGGCCGGTCTCGTCATGCAGCTCGCGAGCAATATAACGGCGCTCGCTCTCCTGAACTTCCACCAGGCGATGCGAGAGTGAGAGCAGGCGCTCTCGCCCGGCGCGCACCTGCTCGAACAGCCAGGCATTCTGCACGATGACTGCCGCCTGCCCCACCAGGGTTTCCGCCAGGCGCTGGTGCTCCAAAGAGAAACAATCCGGCCGGATTTTATCCAGGGAACATAGACCGATGACGGTCCCACCGGCAACCAGGGGAATTCCCAGCCAGCAGCGGATATGCTCCCAGCCAGGCCGCTGCGCCCAGTCAGGGTCAGTGTCCGTATCCGAGATCAAAATGCTATGCTGTTTCTTTAGTATATCGCGCACATAGTAGTCCGTCTGAGTATCCAGACTGTGCTGCAGAACCATTGCCGGGTCGGTAAAACGCTCGTAGCCGCGGGTGGCATAGACATGGAAGATACCCTGATCCTGGGCCAGGTAGATGGCAGCACTGTCATAGGTGACCAGGCGATCCAGATACTCAAGCAAGGTCTGCAATACATGATCCAGGTTCAGGGATTGGGTCAGGGCCTGGCCGGCTGCCGACATCACCTCGGCGACTTGTCGTAACCGTTGCTCGGTTTCGTAAAGCCGGGCGTTTTTCAGCGCCAGCCCGGCGTGGATCGCAAAAGCTTGCAAAGGAGCCGCCACCGCCGGGGTAAAATAGCCAACCTGATCGCTGAACAGGATGATCATGCCGGCAACCTGGTTGTCATTCAACAATGGTGCCGCGGCGTAAGCCTGAACCCATTCCAGGCCAGGGATATCCAGTCGCTCCGGATCGGCGGAACTGTCGTCGACAATGAATGGTCTCTTTGTCCTCGACATTTTCTTTACTAGGTGGAAAGCATCCAACGGAAGGGTTGTTTCCAGCAATGACGCCAGTTGGGGGATTTCCTGGAGTCCACGCTGGCGCACCACCCGGGCCGAATTCCCCTCAACCATAATTAGCAACGCCGCCTGGCTGGGAATTGCCGATAGAGTCTGCTCCAGAATGCGATCCAATACTTCATCCAGGTCCAGGCTGGTACTGGTTACCAAGGCCGCCTGGAACAACCCTTCAGCCAGCTCGCGCTGAGCATGCTCTGCCCGGCTCAAGGCCAACAGACTCTGGTTGACCTGCTCCAGCTCTCCCCGGGCTTGGGACAACTCGGTGATATCAATCGCCAGCTCCAGCACCACCTGCTGGCCGTCGACATCGGTGAAGGGATAGTTGTAGGTTTGGAAGGTGCGCCCATCGCCATGCTGGCGCTCCCAGTGCTGTGGTTGCAGGCTTTTAATAATCTCTGGTGTCCGGCAATCCGGGCACGGATCACTGCGCCCGCGTACCAACTGGTAACACAGGTGACCTTGCGGGTCGCCATAATATTCCTTAAACAGGCGATTGGCATAGCGAATACTGCAATCGGGCGCTTTCAAGTAAACCAGCGCAGGCAGTCCGTCCATCAACGCGAACAGCCGCTGGCGCTCGATTTCCAGGGCATTTTCGGCCTGTTTGCGAGGTGTGATATCTTGCTTGATGGCGATAAAATGAGTGATACGGCCGCTTTCATCTCGCACCGGGGTAATGGTCTGTTCCTCGGTGTACAGGCTGCCGTCTTTGCGGCGGTTGACGGTCTCGCCATGCCAGATTTCTCCCGCCAGGATGGTGCGCCACATGTCCTGGTAAAAACCTGATGAATGCTGACCGGATTTAAATATGCGCGGATTCTGCCCGACCAACTCTTCCAGTCCGTAGCCGGTCAGGCGCGCAGCCGCGGGATTAGCCCACTCAATCAAACCGAGGCGATTCATGATCAGGATACCGTTGGCGGCGGCTTGCAAGGCTGCGGTTTGCAGTGCAGGTAAGTCCAAGTGACCTCCCAAAATCTGTCTGCGACAAGCAAATTATATCAGGTTCAATCATTCATCAGGACATCTCAATTTGGCCAAATCGACCTAATTCGTGTACATATTATGCATATATTAATGATACAATACATATACAATCTGGTATAATTAATATACATCCTTTACCTAGTGTTAACAAAAGACATGATAGAATTGCGGCGTTGTAAGGAGAAACTGGCAGGGATCGCCCATGAGTAGTAAGCACGAGCACGTGATTGTGATTGGCGCGGGCTTGGGGGGGTTGGCAACGGCACTGCGCTTACAATTCGCCGGTTTCCAGGTAACCGTCCTGGAGAAACTGGCGCGCCCGGGCGGCAGAAGCAATGTGATTGAAGAGCAGGGCTTTCGTGTCGACACCGGTCCGACGCTCCTGTTGATGAAAGATACCTTCGAGGAAACCTATCGAGCCGTGGGTCAGGACTTGCAGCAGCGGTTGAAGCTCATCCAGCTTGACCCGCATTACCGCATCTACTATCACGATGGTACCTACCTGGATCTGTTTGCCAACATGGCGCAACTGGCCCAAGAGGTGGAACGCCTCGAACCCGGGAGCCGGGAGCGCCTGTTCCGTTTCTTGGGTGCAGGGGCCAAAAAGTATGAACTTGCGATGGATTTTGTCGTGCGTAACTATACTCGCATCACCGACCTGGCTAACCCCAGCGCGTTGACCCGCCTGATGCAAACCCGAGCGTACGAGAACATGTATAGGCAGGTATCGAAATACTTTAATGGCAGTGATAAGCTCGCCAAGGCTTTTACCTTTCATTCTATGTTTTTAGGACTTTCACCCTACGACTCGCTAGCGATGTACAGTATGATCACCTATGCCGATATGGCACTGGGCATGTGGTTCCCGATGGGAGGAATCTACAGCGTGGTCGAGGATATGGTCAGGCTGGGCCAGGAGCTTGGTTTTGAGTTGCGTACTAACTCCCCCGTTCAGGAAATACTGGTCGAGAGTGGCAAGGTGAGCGGAATACGGCTGCAATCCGGCGAACAACTTTTATCTCCAACGCTGATCTGCCATACACCTACCGGGGACTGGTTAATGACCACCACCGCAAAGACTACTCCAATCAACGGCTAGAGCGGATGAGCTACTCTTGCTCCGGTTACTTGCTGTACCTGGGTATCGATAAGACCTACCCACACCTGCGCCACCAAGCCCTTTACTTTTCGGAGGATTACAGGGCTAACTTGGAGGCAATCTTCGCCAGCAAAACCATCCCAGAAGAGCCTTCTTTTCACTTGAATATCCCTACCGTCACCGATCCCAGCCTGGCGCCTCCCGGTCATACGCTGATGTACATTTTAGCACCCATGCCAAACCTGCGTGCCAATGGGGGTTCACCAATTGACTGGGATCGTGCCGCTCCAATGGTAAGGGAGAAGCTGATCGCACAGCTCGAGCGGATTGTAGACCCAGATCTGCGCCAACATATCGTCTGGGAGCGCCAATACCGACCGACCGACTTTTTATCCGACTTTAATGCCAGCTATGGCACTGCCTTCGGCTCATTATCGATGAATTTCTTCCAGGCTACGTATTTTCGCCCACATAATAAATCGCATGACATCGACGGACTATACTTTGTTGGACAAGGCACTTATCCGGGGATCGGAATGCCGATGGTGATGATCTCCTCCAAATTGGTCACAGAAAGGATTCTGCAGGAATGGCATTAAAGCAGCCGGCTGAGAATCTGATTGGAACTGCCATACAGCAATCGATCGAGGCGCGAGCCTATGCCACCCCGGCAGATTACACCTACTGTCGCCAGGTAATGCGCCGCGCCAGTAAAAATTATTCGTTTGCCAGCCGTTTCCTGCCCCAGGAAAAGCTGCCTCACGTGGAAGCCTTGTATGCCCTGATGCGTGTTGGCGACGATCGTGTCGATATCTCGCACGAGGGGTTTGTGACCGCACGCGCCGCCATCGAAGATTGGGAACAGGCTTACTGGCGCGCTTTCGAGACGGGAATAAGCTCGCACCCGGTCATGCGCGCTTACCTGAACACCTCCCTCAAATTCGGCATCCCAGAAGAGACGATCGCACCTTACTTCCGGGCGATGAAGGAAGACTTGACGATCAAGCGTTTCCCGACCTTTGAGCACTTGATGCACTACATGGAAGGCAGCGCATTGACCGTCGGCAGGGCCATGACCTATATCCTGGAGGTAAAGCCTCCCTATACAATCAAAGATGCTATACCAGGTGCCGATAGTCTTTCAATGGCTATGCAGCTGAGCAATTTTTGGCGGGATATCGACCAGGATTGGCGACTCGGGCGGGTCTATCTCCCACAGGAGGATATGGAGCAATTCGGCGTACAGGAAGCCGACCTGGCTGAGCGCCGTGTCACATCCCAATTTATCGATCTGCTTGAATTCGAGATGGAGCGAACGGAGCGTTATTACGAGCATGCCTGTAGCTGTGTGAAAATGCTGGCGAGTGGGCAGTGGGGAGTTATGAGCGGTCTGGAGATATATCGCGCCATTCTTACGGCTATCCGCCGTAATCACTACGATGTTTTTACTCAGCGCGCTGGTGCCAACACTGTGCAAAAAGCGGGTCTGGTCGTGAAATCCTACTGGCGAGCAAGAAGCTCATGAAGGAACACGATCTCCAAAAAACTCCCCCCAATGTTTATCGCTTCATTGGGCAGCAACTGCCCCTCCTGCTGGGTTGGGCTGTCGGCTCTGTGACTTTTGGACTGCTGCAGCGTCAATACAAAAACGACCAACAGCGCGGCTTAGGGGACCAATTCATTGGTTGGGGCGCCATTGACGGGATCATTGCGGCATCCGGGATGGCAGGCATGCACAAGAACGCCCGACTGCTTGCTGCCGATAAGATTGAGCCAATAAAGCACGACAAAGATGCCCGGCAATTCGAGCAGGTTGTATGGGTGAACACGGTCCTGGATATAGGTTACATACTAGCCGGCAAGTCGCTGGTGCAGCGCAATCCTGGGAACACCTATCGCCGTGGAATGGGCTGGGGCATCCTAATTCAGGGAGGCTTCCTGTTCCTGTGGGACCTGCTCCTGGCTTTACTGATTCGCAGATATCGCCATGACAATCTCGCCAGTTCCTGAAATCCGCCCCTTTCAAAGCCCCGAACATCTGCCTTTCCGGTACGGCGATGGTCCTGGCGGCATCTTGATGATCCACGGCTTTGGCGGTACACCAGCCGAGCTGCGTGGCCTGGGCGAGAGGCTGGTACAGGCTGGCTGGCACACGCGTGCCTTGCTGCTGCCCGGATTTGGCCCAGATATTGTCAATCTTGATCAGCGCCACCCGCAGGAATGGTATGCAGCAGTGCAAGCGGAGTGGCAGGCTTTGCAAGCCCAGCACAATCCCTGTGTCTTGTTGGGCTTTTCTATGGGTGCCGCGGTAGCCCTAAATTTAGAAAGCTTACTCAAGCCCAGCCGCTTGATTCTGGCGGCGCCCTTTTGGCACATACCTGCCTGGATAGCGAGTTTTCTGCCGGTCATGCGCTGGATTACACCCAGAGTTCGTCCCTTCAGAAAAGCCAACTTTGCAGATTTGCGCGTGCGCCAGTTTTTCGAAAAACTGATGCCCGGAATCGATCTGGATGATCCTGCGGTTCAAAATTACGTACGCACAGAGTTATTCATCCCCCTCAAGCTGATTAATGAAATCGCCCGCATGGGGAAAAACGCCTATCATCATGCCCGCTCAGTCAATACACCAACCCTGATAATCCAGGGCAATCAGGACAATGTGGTGTCGCCGGCGGCTACCCGTCGCCTTGCCCAACGGTTGCCCGCACCTTTGACCGTGTACCGTGAAATTCCCGGTGCGCACGATTTTCTTCCCAAGTCGTATGGATATCCCAGCGATGATTTCAGGGAGCATTTGAACCAGGTTCACTTGGATCCCGTGACATCAGCCATCCTGGATTGGCTTCCTCCAGTTCACGGCGATCATCTTTATCCTGTACCCAACACCACACTTGCCAATGTTGAGTGATCTACAATGACATACTTTGGTGTCTTAATTACTTTCATCGTACCTCCGCTGGTGATCTTAATGATCATCGTGCCACGCGACATATGGAGATGGTTATTTAAGAGAGAGGGTGAAGTAGATTGGCTACCCTATATCGCTGTCCTTCTGCACGTGGCAATCGCCGTGATTTACACCACACCCTGGGACAATTACCTGGTTGCGACCAATGTGTGGTGGTACGACCCGAATCTAGTGACAGGTGTACGCATCTGGTATGTCCCGATTGAGGAATATACATTCTTCGTCCTGCAGACACTCTTGACCGGCTTCTGGACACTATTCTTAATGCGCTATGTGTTCAAAACTCCTCTCCGAATCGTACGCAACCGGAAGACGAGGCTGTGGTGGGGTAGCGCAGTGGTCTTTCTGTGGCTCATCTCTACCGCGACCTTGCTTTCAGGATGGGTGCCCGGCACCTATCTGACCTTAATTCTCTCCTGGGCACTGATACCGGTGGCAATCCAAGTTTTTTACGGTGCAGATCTCCTGCTGGCGAACTGGCGGCTGACTGTGCTAGCCTTCCTGGTCCCAACAGCTTATCTATGGATCGTGGACTCACTCTCGATCAGCAGCGGTACCTGGACCATCGACCCAGCTCAAACTACAGGGTTTATGCTTGGCAGTCTGCCTATGGAAGAGATGCTATTTTTCCTGATGACGAATGTGATCATTGTTTTCGGGATCACGTTATTGCTCTCCGATTACACCCGGCAGCTAGGCCGTCAAGGGCTCATACAGTGGAAACAGCGCCGGCGAGCCGCGGCTGCACCGGGAAGTATTTCACAGTAAATCTTTCGAAATGGAAACCCTGCTCTGGACCGCCATCGGTTTTATCTCTGGCTCGATCCCCTATTCAGTAATCGTTGGTCGGCTGGTCACAGGGAAGGATATCCGCCAGTATGGCGATCACAACCCCGGAGCGGCCAATGTCGCCCGTTCGGCAGGTAAATTCTGGAGCTTGGTAGCCATCCTGCTGGATGGATTTAAGGGAGCCATCCCAGTGGGTCTGGCATGGTTTGGCGTTGGAATCCAAGACTGGCGGATCATTCCGGTAGCTCTGGCGCCTGTCTTTGGTCATGCCTTCTCGCCCTTCCTGGGTTTTAAGGGTGGAAAAGCCCTATCCACCACATTTGGAATTTGGTTAGGGCTTACACTGTATGTTGGACCGACGGTCTTAGGGCTGTGCATGGCTTTGATGTATACCTTCCTGGCAGTAAGCGGCTGGGCAGTAACCTTCGCCATGCTGGCATTCGGGCTCTTTATCGGTTTGTATTATGGCAGCTCCCAACCCTTATTCCTGGCAGTATGGCTGGGTAACTTCCTCTTGTTAATTTATAGGCACCAGCAGGAATTAAGGACACCTCCCAGACTAAGATCACGCTGGCAGCAGCTATTTAAATAACGTGAATTCGGGATAAAAGGATATTGGGTTTATCTTTTTTCCTTATCCCGAACTGATGTTAAATAGTATACTTATCATATGACACAGCGCGTCTTGACCGGGCTATTCTTTGCCATCTGGTGGAGGCGCTCCGACTCCTATCTTTCCATTTTTACATCGACTTCGGAATAACCACAATGCCAGCTACGATCCCGTCCCCTTCGCCTCAAGCCGGATTAATTGCATTGAAAGCCCTGCTGCGCGAACGCAGCCTGCTAGCTCCGCTGCAGCGTATGAACCTGGAGTTGGGAGATATCTTCCAGATCCAATTACCCAACTTTACACCTATTTTCATGGTTGGTCCTGAAGCTGCCCACTTCGTCCTGGTGGATCAGCGCGGCGAGCTGCGCTGGCGCAATGAAAATGATCCAGTGACCCACCTGTTAAGGCACGGTGTGCTGGTAGAGGATGGGGATGAGCACGATCGGCTGCGGCATCTGCTCAATCCGTCACTGCACAAACAGATGTTAGTCGAATACATCACCGATATGTGGTGTTATACCCAACAAGTCACTGCACAATGGAAAGAAGGTGTAGTGGTTGATATACTGGACGAGATGCGAAAAATCGCTCTGCTGGTATTAATGCGGACTCTCTACCAGTTGGATTTTTCGCCGCAGCTACGGCGGATGTGGGATGTTGTGATCGATAATATCAAGTATGTTTCGCCCGGACTGTGGATGTTATGGAGTGACCTGCCGCGCCATCAATACAATCGCGCAATCCATAAGATGGACAGGTACTTGTATCAGATCATCCAAGAGAGGCGCAAGCGAATGACGGCCGACCCCCTACCGCCTAGAGACATGTTGGGGCAACTAATTGCCTCCGGCATGGAGGACGGATTGATCCGCGATCAGCTCCTGACCATGCTGATTGCCGGCCACGACACGGTAACAGCCTTGATGGCCTGGACGCTTTATCTGCTCAGCGTTCACCCGGATATCCTGAAGCAGGCACAGGATGAGGTTGACAATACTCTCTATCCCGGTGAAATCCCGTCACTCGAACAGATCAATCAGCTTGTATATCTTAACCAGGTCATTAAGGAGTCCCTACGCTTATTTCCGCCGATTCACCTAGGATCACGCATCTCCGCGACAGACCTGGAGTTCAAGGGCTATCATATCCCTGCTAACCGGCGGGTGGTGTATTCGATCTATCTGACCCAACGCCACCCGGCTTACTGGCCCGAGCCCGACCGGTTCGATCCAGATCGGCACGCTCCCGGTACTCGACCTGCACCCTACACCTGGCTGCCGTTTGGTGGTGGACCGCGCAATTGCATCGGTGCCGCTTTTGGCCAGATGGAAGCCCGGGTAGTTGTTGCCAATGTGTTGCTGCACTTCGACTTGCACCTGGTAAACGCCCACGTGAAACCTCACATGGGCGCGACCCTAGAGCCGCATGGCGCACGGATGCGCATCGAGCGACGCTCTGATTACTTCATTTGATCACCCAGACACGCTGTTTTCGTTGGAGTGCGTTTCCATTGCGTAGTTAATGGCGGCTTCCATATTCATGCCGCGCCCTTCCCCAAAGGCAGTCGCTTGTTC
>JAGDMX010000168.1 GCA_017860725.1 Chloroflexota bacterium
GAGAAGTCCAGACGGTAGTCTCCTGCACCACTCCGGAATAACATCGAGGAAAAGTTTGCATTTGCCAGGCCGCTCAGTCTAACCTTCGATGCTCCGGTGTTATAGCGGAAGGACGACATCGGAACACGGTTGGGGGCAGAGAAAACCAGCTCAACATCTGCCGCTCCATCACCCACTTCCAAAGACTTCAAAGACAGGTTGCCTAGCTCAAATGTGCCTTTATACGCTCCTGCGTCGATAGATAGATCCATCGGCATGTCACCGAGCTTGAGGTCCCACTCGTTTTTTATGTTCGCCCCGCGCAGCCGCGGGAAACCACTGATTTCCAAATCACCGGTCTTCAGTAGGACATTATCGCCTTCGATAGTTATCGTGGGTTTTAAGTCCACCACATTGTAGCTGGCGGTTCCTTCCACTAATAATCCAGCCGCTCCGGGAGCAAGCGTGAGCTCGCCAATACCAAAACCGATCTTCAGGTTTGCATCTCCAGTGGCAGGTGCTTGAATGCTGATCGTTTCAGTCTGCATCGGGCCAACTTGGATTTCATCCACAGGGATATTGACTTCCGGTAAATCTACCTGTATACCACATGCCATGATTACCAGGGCAAAAACCAGTACCACAAATAATATTGATTTTGGGAACATAACCGCCTCCTGTGTCAGCTTTACTCTTATACTCCATATACGCTGTTGTCCTCATTTCGTCGCGACTGACATTTGGTGGTGATACCGCTCCGTTTGAAGTTCGGCTCCCTCAGCGCTTCCAAAACCTCACAATAAGTGAAAAGAAAGAAAAGATCAGGCCGAAAAATATTATGCCAAATTTGATAATTGCTGCAACTTGCGCCACCTGCGGCCACGGGGCAGCGGGACCTCCAAATAGGATCAAGCTCAACGCTAAATTTTCGGTACCATCGAAGATGGCGGCCAGCCATTGTCCCCATGCCAGCATTAACCCAAGCCAGGCGCCGGACCAGCCATGGTTCTGTAGCAGCGCTGCCCCCCAGATACAAGCCAATGCTATTGTAGTGGAATACAGAACCATATACAGGTAATCAAACCCCAGGCTGAAAGCTGCGTGCATCTGGGCGGTCTCATCCCAGGAATCCAGAATCTCCTGCGCTCGATCGACCGACCCAGCCAGTTCAAAAGAAACAATCCCGTACGGAGCAGACGCCGTGATGAGCGGCTCTCCCACCAGGTTCAGACAATACATTACTACGATTGTGAAGATAAACAGCGCCCAGAATAGCGGTTTTCGGCTGGATTGTGGGATGGCCAGCAGCGGGTGATTCATCACATCTCCTCCAGTTTCATTTAGCTTCCTTCATGTATTTAGATCGGCAGATCTATCAGGTAATTAACCCTTGCCGATCTCATAAAGATAAGGCACAATAATAAATGAGAGCTTCTGCAAACTGTTTCCCGAGTCAGGAGGCCATCAATGGCGAGCGTAGAACCACCTGAAGAGAGGATCCCCGGAGAACTTCACAGGTTGGGCACGAACCTGGTTGAAGCAGTAAAGGTAACATGGAAGCGTCCTGAGCGTCAAAAAGCCAGCCAGGTTTTAAGGCACTTTCTGTATAATACCTTACGATTGACCAATGTGCAGTTAGAAAAAGCGATCCAGATGCTTTCACCATCTACGGCTGCATCCCAACCAAATCATCCAGAGTCGACGGTAGAGACTAAGGGAAATGCTCGCCCTCCAGAAGAGCGAGTCGCACCACGATAATAATAGGATGTGTTGAAACTGGATAGCCGGATCTGATCTCAATATTAACTTTTTAAAGAAATAGGTACCACCGTGACCACTCCTAAAACCCGCTTAGTACAAGTTGAAACACATGCTGGAATCCCGATCAAACATGGCCGGATCACCATTACTCCGTTTGCCAGATCCCTGCGAATTGGAAGCACAAGCCAACATGGCGGATTGATCTGGAATCGGCCAGCCTCGATCCTGATTCAATCCGCGGATGGCGAAGAGCAGATCATGCCTATCCCAGATATCACCCGGCAAATTCTGTGGACACTACTCGGTGTATCGGTATTAATAGCATTGCTTGCCTGGATTTTCAACCGGAATAAACCTTGAATTGTTTAGAAAAGGAGAGAACATTATGTCGAACGAACTAACCCCCGATGAGTATGGCCAGACGTTTGCAACCCTGCAATCAACGATGGATAAATTCCTGGATGCTGCTCGAGTTGAGGCAGTATACGGCGAGCCAGTAGCTTATGAAGATCACCTAATTATCCCTACTGCAGAAGTGCTTTCGTTGGTTGGTTTCGGGATGGGCAGTGGGTCCGGTACTGGACCGAATCCCGAAAACCCGGGTGCAGGCATGACAGGTGGTGAAGGGGCAGGTGGAGGCGGAGGCGGACGTGTCCTCTCCCGCCCGGTCGCGGTGATCATCGCTGCACCGGAAGGTGTGCGGGTCGAACCGGTGGTCGACGTAACAAAAATCGGCCTGGCCGCTTTGACGGCCGCGGGATTTATGTTTGGAATGTGGCTGCGTATGATGCGCCCCCGTGTCTGATTTTCTGCGGATAGCTTGCTCGGCAAGCCCCAATTTTTGGCCATGATATAATCTAGCGCAATAGAGGCGCCCCCAATGACGAGGAGGATTGGTTCATGAGCACTACGATTAGCGAGTACAAGCGCTGCACACTAGTTACATTTGAAGGTCGGATTGACAGCAATACGGTACCAGCAATGGAAGAGACTTTGAAGTCCATTACAGATGCCGGGCAGTTTAAGATCGTACTTGATATGAGCAAGGTTACGTTTGTGTCCAGCGCAGGTTGGTGGATGTTAATCGAAACGCAAAAAACCTGCCATCGTTATAACCGGGGCGAACTAGTCATGGCTGGTTTGGACGAACGTATCCACAAATCGCTAGATCTGGTTGGGATGGGCTCTTACTTTAAGATTTTTGATGATGTGGTTACTGCAGTAGCGCACTTCTAACCACGCTGCCATTGCGTTATCCATGCACACGGCTTCATTTCTGGCCCGTTTCGATAGTCTAGAATCGATCGGTAACCTGGTTGCACAGGCTGCCAGGGAAGCGGGTTTTGATGATAATGCGGTCTACGAAGTGCAGTTGGCGGTAGACGAAGCCGCGACAAATATTATTGAGCATGCGTACGGAGGAGAAGGTAAAGGAGAGATTCGGATTACTTATCAAATCACAAGCGATTCTCTCATCCTTCGCATCTATGACCGCGGCATCCCATTCGATCCGCATATGATTGAAAAACCGAAGCTGCATTTGAAGCTGGAAGAGTTAAGTCCGCGCGGTTTAGGGCTTTATTGGATGCGAAACCTCATGGACTACGTCCATTTTGAATTTACCCCTGAGCAGGGAAATATATTAACCATGAGCAAGCGTAGAATTGCGAATTAAGCTTTATCGGACGCAGGTGACTTGAATAATAGTGTTGCTTAGGCGTTCCGAGCTAAAATTATTAAGGTAATATCGTCAAATTGGGGTGCCTCACCCATATGGGTCTGTATTTCGGATAGTATGGCTGCTTGCGTATCCTGCGCGCTTAACCCCAGGCTTTTGATCCCAATATCGACCAACCTTTTCTCTTCGAAAAACTCCCCTGCCTCATTCTGTGAATCGGGTATTCCATCGGTGAACAGGATGATCACATCACCCGGTTCGATTTGTACACTGCCCTGTCCCCAAAGAGTATTCTCTTCCACACCTAAAGGCATCCCGGTTGGCGGCAAGATATCTTTGATCGCTCCATTTTGCTTGTTAAAAACATATTGCTGATTATGACCAGCATTGCTATAAATCAGCTCTCCTGTCTGTGGATTAAGGATGCCGTAAAAGGCAGTTACAAATAGGTTCGCACGGGCATCTACCAGTAAGCGTTCATTTGTAAAGAAAAAAACCAGCTCGGGTTGATCGTCGTATTCCTGAGCAAAAGTTCGAATTAGGGTGCGGCTCAGCGCCATGTACAACGCTGCTCCCAGGCCTTTATCGGTAACATCTGCGATGAGAATACCAATCCGACCATCTGAGAATGGCATGAAGTCAAAATAATCCCCATAAGTCTCCCGGGCGGGTAAAAGCGTGACGGCAAATTCCCAGCCTTCGGGAACCGGGATGTCATCCGGTAAGAAGCTCGACTGGATTCGGCCGGCAAACTCCAATTCCTGGCTTTTCCGCTGAAACTCCAGGCGATCATGATACATAATCGCTTGATTCAATGCCGAAGCCACCTGAGCAGCAAGGGCCTGAACGAAAGGGAATAATCTCTCCAGTTCCTTTTCATTTCGAGAAAGTGGACGGTTTGGAAGCTCGCTGTAGATAAAACCAATCGATACTTTCGCCTCCACATCCACAATTGGCGCCAGGATGATCGGCCGGTGCCGGGTGGGTTGAGTCGCCCAAGGCAGTGCATGATTTTCCTGGAAAGCCTCCGCCTTTTTAATCCCAATCACGTAAGCCCAGATAGAATCGATCTCGGGCTCAAAATCTGTGGGGCTTTTGACAAGCTGGCTGGTATCTACTAGCCAGATGGCCATGCGGCTCGAAGGGAGAAATTGAGGCACATACTCTTCCAGGATCTCGACAAGCCCCTGCTCACCAGGGGTTATACTAAGAATCGCCCGGCCGAGTTGTTCCAACTTCTCCATCAAGCGCGATTGCTGGCGACTGTTTTCCGCTTTCAAACTCAGTTCGCGGGCTAAATATGCTACCAAAAGTAAACCGACCATGAAAAATCCAAAAGTGAACCACCCATTGGTTACATAAAGTCCTGCAGCCAGGATTCCAAAGGGGTGAGCTAATGCAGGCAGGGTTAACCCGAGCAGGGCAAATTGGATCATTGGCCGGATTGGTGTAGATGGGGAAATCGTCCTTTGAGCCGAAATGCCAAAATAAAGATACCCCGCAAAAAGAACCATAATCAGGAATAGGTGCACAATAATAGCTACCAATGCCGGAAAAATCTGTTCCGGGGCTAACCCGCGGATCGGAAACTCGCCCCCCAACTCTCGGTAAATGCTCAGTGAAACCAGAAATGCCAGGGTGATTGACGCTAGCACCAGGACAACATTACGGGTTAATCCCCACCGGGCTGCCGTATTCCTTACCCTTAATATCGAGTAGACATAATTAGAGAGAGACCAGAGTACAGATAACCATAACGCAGTCGGCCCAAGGAGCAAAACGGCTGCCCATTGAACCATACTGCCAAAAGAGCTTTCGATACTTCCATAGCTATAGGTGTTGGTTTCGAAGTAAATGAAGTAGCTAATCAGCTCAAAGGTCAGGATCAGGCCAGTAAAAACCAAAAAACCAACCCAGTACTGGCGCACCAGATCTAGGTTGGTAACGGTAATTAACCACAGCAGGCCTGCAACTGCTAAAGGTAGGCCATAGAGCACCACAATGACATCGACGCTCCCCAAAAGCTGGCGGTGCTCATTAAGATTCTTTAGTTCAGGCCAAATCTTTTTACTTAGGCGAAGAATCATCCTCCTAATTTTACACGCACTTCCCAAATTCCTGGCTCAACAATTGCTCTTTCGTAGGGCAAGCCGGCTCGTTTAATAAACCGCAGCATGGCTGCATTGGTCACATGCACGGTCCCCACAAACAATTTTATCCCCTGCCCTACGGCGTACCGCCCCAGGCGATCCATCAAAATGGTGCCTAATCCACGTTGTTGAATATCATCTCCGACGACCACAGCGCATTCTGCGACACCCGGCCTGTCAGGGCCAATCATGGCATATCGTGCCACAGCAATTAATGTAGGACCCTGATCTGTTTCAATTTCTGCCACAAATGCCATTTGGGTGTGGTAGTCTAGATTCGCCAGTTGATAGGCTTGCTGGTCCGGTAGCTCATTCGATGTTCTCAAGAAACGCATGTAGCGGGACTGAGAAGACAGCTGGCGATAGCCTGCCTGCAGACGCGGCGCATCATCCGCGCGAATGGGACGTATAGTTACCAGCAATCCATCCATTAGCTGGACTTGTTCGATCCACTCCACAGGATAATCCTGGGGTGACTGGCCAATCATATCTACATTTGAATACTGAATCATCC
>JAGDMX010000169.1 GCA_017860725.1 Chloroflexota bacterium
TATCTTTTACTCGGTCACGCACGAGGCGATTCATCGAACAGGGATCAGCGGAGTGTTCTTCTGCCTACAATCGTTGGATGCACCGGCCAGCATGGATCAATTCAAGTTTCGGATGGGCCTGACAGCCAGAGTGGTCCGCCAACGGGTGGTTTTCCACCCATGGTTGGTGCCATTCTTGGGGAAACCGGTTTATTCGGTGGTGAGGGGGTTGCTTGACCGCCAACCGGACAGGCCGGCGCTGGCGAAAATGGAAGGAATGCTCCGCTTTTATCAACAGGGGAACTGCTTGCCTTTAGAGCAGGATTGGCCAGCTTGCTTGAGCGATCGCAGGGGTGAATTGTTGGAGGGATTAAACATCTAACTTTTATGAAACTTCAGGAATCTAACCTCAACTGTCAAATCCCTGGCATGCAATTGATTGCAGAGGGGAGGGCCGAGACGCCGTCGCAGTCGCTGGTCAGACGGGTAAAGGTCTTCATCCGCCGGCATCTCACACCCAGTCGGGAGCGGGCATTCAAGAATTTCACCAATGATTTGATGAACCGCTATGCTCTATCGCGTGGCAAGAGCGGGAAGCCCCGGGTTGCTCTGAATGCAGCTATCTCTCAGTCATTGGAAGCCGGTGACCGAGTGAGGGTGCGATCGCTCGATGAGATCCAGGATAGCTTGAACCACTGGCGGCAGCTCAAGGGGTGCACCTTCATGCCCGAGATGGCGGCTTACTGCGGAACGACCCAGCGCGTGCTCAAGCCATTACAGCGCTTTGTCGATGAGCGAGACCTGCGTGTTAAGCGGTCAACCGGGATCGTCTTGCTGGAGGGGGTCATGTGCCAGGGCACTGCTGATTTTGGCAATTGTGACCGCGCCTGCTTTTACTTTTGGCGGGCGGAGTGGCTGGAGAAGATCGGTTAGACATTCTGCAAACGCTGCAAAGGAAACCATGAGTAATATTCTCGAAGCAATCGGTAATGTTCCCCTCATTCGGTTAGAGAAACTTTCTTCAGGCAATGTATATGCAAAGGCCGAATATCTGAATCCAGGTGGAAGTATCAAGGATCGGGTGGCGAAATATATTATTGAGGCGGCAATAAAAGATGGGAAACTCGAGCGCGGGATGATCATCCTGGAAGCCACCTCGGGGAATACCGGGATTGGCTTAAGCCTGGTGGGGGTGCAGAAAGGGTTCCGGGTCATATGCGTGATGCCCGAGAACGTCAGCGAGGAACGCAAAAAGATCATTCAAGCCTTTGGGGGGGAAGTCATTCTCACTCCAGCCAATGAAAGCCTTTCCGGTTGTTTGAAGAAACTGCAGGCGATCGCAGGTGCAGACGCAGATAGATATTTTGTGGTCAATCAATTTGAAAATCCGCGCAACCCCGAAGTGCACTATCTGCAAACCGGGCCGGAAATTTGGCGGGATACCAACGGGGGTATCGATATTTTTGTGACCGGAATAGGCAGCGGCGGCACACTGCAGGGGATTGGTAAGTTTCTCAAAGAGAAAAAGCCGCAGGTAAAGATCGTGGCTGTGGAACCCCGCAATAGCGCTTCCCTGCTGGGAAGAGAGCCCGGCTTGCATGCCATTCAAGGCATTGGGGATGGTTTTATCCCGGATGTCTTGGATATCAACCTGGTAGATGCCGTCATCACGACGTCAGATGAAGAAGCGATCGAAACCACCCGCAGGCTTGCCAGGGAGGAGGGCCTGCTCGTGGGTACCTCGTCCGGGGCGAATGTATGCGCCGCTCTTCAGATGGATAATGGGCGCAACACGGTCGTGACTGTCCTGCCTGATCGAGCCGAGAGGTACTTCAGCACAGCGCTATTGTAAATCGACTAGATTGAGATAGCATCATGTTCGGCTGGTCACCTGCCTTTTACCGATGACGGTTATTCATCTGGGGGATTTTGGTCATGGAACTGATGAAAGTCAACAATCACGCCTTCCAAGATAAGATATCCCAGCAGCTCAACGACTTGATCAAACGAACAGTCGATGCTGTCATTTCAGCGATTGTTCTGGTTCTGCTGGCCCCGGTTTTTGGTCTGGTGGTACTGGCCATCCGGCGCGATACGCCCGGTCCGGCCTTTTACCGCGGGCCACGCATGGGACGCTATGGAAAAACATTTCATATGTTGAAGTTTCGCACAATGTATGAGCGACCGGAAAGCTACCAGGGTCCCAGGGTGACTGCCCAGGACGATCCACGCGTCACCCGTCTAGGGCACTGGTTACGCGAGACCAAGCTGAACGAGCTACCTCAGTTCTGGAATGTCTTGAAAGGTGAGATGAGCCTGGTAGGTCCGCGGCCCGAGGACCCAGATATTGCGAAGACCTGGCCGAGAGAAATCTTTGAAGAGGTGCTCTCCGTACGGCCGGGAATCACCAGCCCGGCATCGGTCCAGTATCGCAATGAGGAAACTCTGCTTTCCGCCGGGAGCGTGATGCAGAAGTATCTGGCTGATTTAGCTCCGGATAAGATGCGTCTGGACCAGCTTTACGTGCGTTATCGCTCGTTTTGGCTTGATCTGGATGTCCTGTTATGGACTGCATTGTTACTATTACCCAAGATCAGGGCTTATACGCTGCCGGAACAAGTGCTCTTTGTCGGGCCGGCGACACGATTGTTCCGGCGCTATATGAGCTGGTTTAGCATCGATCTGTTGGTTACATTCATCGCCATCGGGGTCACTGGGTTAATCTGGCGAGTTGATGCTCCTTTGAATATTGGATGGTCAAGAGCCATCGCCGGCGCAATCGGGTTCTCACTATTATTCAGTATCACGGGCGCCTTGATGGGGGTAAACCGCATCGCCTGGTTGCAGGCGTCCGACAGGGATATTTTCGACCTGATACCTGCCTGGATGGTTGCCACGCTGATCGGCTATATGGCCAATCTAGCTGCCGGAGTTTTTCCGTCCGGTTTGTTCTTGATGGCTTCCGGGCTGGCACTGATTGGCTATATCGTTGTTCGTTATCGCAGCCGATTGTTCACCGGTTTCTTGAGCCGAGCCCTGCGCAATCGAGGCGCAGCAAGGGCAGCCCGAGAACGCGTGCTGATCGTGGGATCAGGGCCTACTGCGCAGCTGGCAACCTGGTTGCTCGATCACCCGGTCAATACCAACCGGTTTTGGGTGGTTGGTATGATCGACAATGATCTATATAAACAGGGAATACGGATTTTTGGGGTACAAGTCCTGGGTAACTGTAAGGATCTTCCCCACCTGATCGCAAAATATGACATCGGCGTGATCATTCTAGCTGACCAAGGAATCGCAGAGACTGAGGATGTAACCAATATCGCTCGATACCAGACCGCCTCGACCAGGTTTGCGGTCCTTCCGGATATCTTTGCAACTTTAAATGGTTTGGCTTTGGTATCCCCAATTTACCAAGAAGACGCTCAGGAGGTCCAGCCTGAGGCATCTAAACTGGCTTGTACGTATTGTCTTGCAAGAATGGCGCAATTGGATTTTCCGTTGGCCGAAAAAAATTGATCAAGATCAAACAGGCATGTCAAACCAACCGGAAAAAGCAGAAAAAAATATTGTCCTGGTAACGGGGGGAGCAGGGTATGGGGGATCGATCCTGGTACGGCTATTGATCCAAAATGATTATCGGGTGGTCTGCCTTGATAATCTAAGATATGGTGGAAGATCATTGATCGAGGTCTGGGATAACCAGGCTTTCGAGTTTCGTAAAACTGATATTACTGATTATGAGGCAGTCGATCAAATCCTTGAAAAATATGATTATCTGGCAGTCATTCACCTGGCAGCCATCGTGGGGGACCCGGCATGTAAATTGGAGCCACAACTGGCGGTTAGAACCAATCGAGACGCCTCCGTCCACATGCTGGAAAAGGCAGTGCAATTGGAGATACCAAGATTTATATTTGCTTCCACCTGCAGCAATTATGGCAAGATGGTTGATTCCGCTGGCATGGTGGATGAAACCGCTCCCTTAGCCCCAATTTCCCTATATGCTGCGCTGAAGGTGGAATTTGAAAGCCAGCTATTGCATCGAGATGGCAAGGTGGATAGGTTCTGCCCAACAGCTCTGCGATTTGCGACGGTTTTCGGTCTTTCCCCGCGCATGCGATTTGACCTCACGGTAAATGAATTTACCAAGGAGCTGGCGCTCGGAAGGGAATTGATCGTCTTTGGAGAGCAATTCTGGCGACCCTATTGCCATGTAAGCGATTATGCGCGTGCCATCCTGACTGTATTAAACGCCCGTCAGGATCAAGTTGCGTATGCCGTATTTAACGTGGGGGATACTTCACAAAATTACACCAAGAAAATGATCGTGGAAGAACTCTTGAGGCAGATTCCTGATGGAAAAGTGCGATTTGTCCATAAGGAAGAAGATCCTAGAGACTACCGGGTGAATTTTCAAAAGATAAAACACTCTTTGGGGTTCAACATATCTAAAACGGTTCCTGAGGGGATTCAAGGCATTTTGACCTGCATTCGAGCAGGGCTCATAGAAAATCCTGATGATCAAAGATATTACAACACGCCAATAACGAGATAAACGATCTCGAATCAGTTCGAATGGGGACAATTATGAAAGCTGTGGTGTTGGCAGGAGGCAAGGGTGCGCGGCTGGCGCCCTATACCAAAATATTACCCAAGCCATTAATGCCGATCGGGGATATGCCCATCCTGGAAGTTCTGCTGCGGCAAATGAAACGGGCAGGGATCAATGAGGTGATCATAACTGTTGGGCACCTGGCTAAACTGCTGTGCGCCTTCTTCCAGGATGGCGAGCGGCTTGGCCTGAAAATCCACTACAGTTTCGAAGATCACCCACTGGGCACGGCCGGGCCTTTATCGCTGGTGGGAGGCCTGGAGGATACTTTCCTGGTTTCCAATGGGGATGTTTTGACCACGCTAAACTTCCAAAGCCTGGTAGATTATCATCGCAACCAGGGGGCGATTCTCACAATCGCTTCCCATGTCCGACATGTGCGCATCGATTTTGGCGTGATCCGCACGAATCTGAATAACGAAATCGTGGGGTATATTGAAAAGCCAACCAATGAATTGTTGGTCAGCATGGGCGTGTATGTATTTGAACCACGGGTTTTAGCTTATATTGGATATAACGAGTACCTCGACCTGCCAGACCTGGTGCTGAAATTGATCGAGGCCGGGGAACGGGTTCAGACTTATCCATATGAAGGTTATTGGATGGACCTGGGACGGGTCGATGATTATGAGCATGCTGCTCAGGATTTTGAAACGATGAAGGATCAATTTCTGGGAGAAGAGGTGTGCGAAAACGAAGTGCCCGTTCAAGTGATTTCTCAATTCTAGATATTGATGTTCAGGAAGTAAGGCATTTTGATCCAGCAAGGAGATATCAACATGGAAATGAGAATCCCGTTGTCTGATATGGCTTATGACACTGAAGAAGAGCAAGCAGCGCTGGAGGTGATCCAACGACGATGGTTGACAATGGGATCGGTGACCCAGAAGTTTGAAAGTGAATTTGCCAGGTCAGTTGGAGTTAAGCATGCTCTGGCGGTCTCAAATGGCACGCATGCATTACACCTGGCCTGCCTGGCATTGGGGCTCGGACCGGGGGACGAGGTGATCGTGCCGGCGCTCACTTTTGTTGCTACAGCCAACGCAGTCCTATATAGCGGTGCTGAAGTGCGCTTCGCTGAAATTATTGGTGAGGATGACTTTAATATTTCTCCGGAAGACATCGAAAGCAGGATCACACCTCATACCAGGGCGATCGTGGTGGTGCATTACGGCGGTTATGCCTGCCGGATGCCGGAAATCCTGGAGATTGCCAGGCACCATGAACTGGCGGTGATTGAAGACGCGGCACATGCCCATGGCGCTTTGCTAGAAGATCGCGCCCTGGGAACCTGGGGAGATGCCGGGTGTTTCAGTTTTTTTTCGAACAAGAACCTGGCAACTGGCGAGGGGGGCATGCTGATCACAGACCGGGATGATATTGCAGAGAAAGTCCGTGTCTTGCGATCACATGGGATGACCACGCTCACCTGGGACCGCCATCAAGGGCACGCGTATACCTACGACGTGGTGGCCCTGGGAACTACCTTTCTGCAATGCTCCAGGCATTCCAGCACACCATATCTTTCCGATTTTGTTGCCTGAAGGAACAGATCGGATCAAGTTCATGGAGTCCATGCGTAATGCCGGCGTGCAAACGAGTATCCATTACCCGCCTATTCACCAATTTACATACTACCGCCAGCGCTACCCGGAACTTTCATTACCAGTGACTGAAGAGGTAGCAGCCCGGGAGGTAACTTTACCGCTTTATCCTGGACTGCGCGACGATGAGGTTGATTGGGTTTTATCCGCAACTATTGAGGCTTTATCCTTCGATCGGATGTTTGCCTCATCGGGCTAATATAAGGAAAACATAATCCAGGATTAACTGATTTTTGTTGTTTGGAGTAAGAGGATATACTGGCGCACTCTCCCAAGAGGGAGGGTGCGTTTTTTATTATGGATCGGATGGCGATCAGAGAGCAAAATCTTCACCTTGCCAGACCGGGCGAGTCAGGTGAAAATAGGTCTTATGAGTATTCGTGGGAGGGTATGTGGATTGACTGGCACAAATCGGGCAAGACTAATTTGGATCGGTTCGCTGCTGAGTTTGGTGGCTCTGGCATGTAATTTCCCCTCAGTATTTCCGAAACCGTCAGGGATCACTGCAGGCGAATTCCAACAAACCCTGACCGCAATGGCTCCTTCGGCCGGGGACAACCAGACGCCAGTGCCCACTCAGACGGAGACCCTGGTGGCACCGTTCAGCGGCCTATCCACCGCTACCCCTGGGCAGCTACCAGTAGAGCCTCCTCCAGCAGACGGTGCACCGATGCAGTTCGAGTATGTGGTCCAGTCGGGAGATACATTGGCTGCACTGGCCAAGCGGTTTGACATTGCTCCGGAGGAGATAACTTCCGATCAGCCTCTGGCAGCCGAAGCTTACCTGCCACCTGGGCAGCGGTTGGTGATCCCAAACCGGGTTGGATCTATTGAATACCCCAGCGCGGTGCTACCGGACAGCGAGCTAGTCAACAGCCCTTCAGCGGCCGGCTTTTCCATTGGAGACTACATCCAGGGGGCAGGTGGTTTCCTGAGCACTTACTCCGAGACGGTCAATGGGGCTACTCTGACTGGCACGGAGATCGTCGAAAAAGTGGCATTGGAGAACTCCGTTAATGCGCGCTTCCTGTTAGCCTTCCTGGAATACCGCTCGGGGTGGGTGCTGGGAGCGCCCCGCGACTCGGCAGACCTGGCGCACCCGATTGGATTTTATGTGCCGGATTACCGCGGCCTGTATAAAGAGCTGGTACTGACAGCTACCCAAGCAGGTAAAGGTTATTATGGCTGGCGGTCGGGAGACCTGACCAGCATGGAATTTCATGATGGTGAGACCTTAAGGCTGGATCCGACCTTAAATGCCGCATCAGCAGCGGTGCAGCGCCTGTTTGCCCTGTTTTATTCCCGTCAGGATTGGGAAGCGGCTGTGTATGGGTCGGAAGGCTTTGTGGAGCTTTATCAACAACTGTATGGCGATGCCTGGGCGCGGGCAGCCGGGATTGAACCATTATTCCCGGCTGGTCTGGCGCAGCCGGCATTGGAACTACCTTTTGCAGTTGGGGAGCGCTGGGGCTTTACCGGTGGACCTCACCTGACGTGGAATTCTGGCAGCCCGCGCGGCGCCATTGATTTTTCGCCAACAACTGGAGGAGCAGCCTGCTCCATGTCGTCAGCCTGGGTGACCGCCTCAGGGTCGGGGGTGGTGACGCGCTCGAGTGATAACGTGGTCGCCCTTGACCTGGATGGAGATGGGTTCGAGCAAACCGGCTGGGTGTTGATCTATTTACACCTTCCGGAAGATGATCGCATCCAGGCTGGCACCCGGGTGAATCTGGACGACCGGTTGGGACACCCCTCGTGTGAGCGCGGCAAGTCGACCGGCACGCATGTGCATATCGCTCGCAAATATAACGGCGAGTGGCTCCCGGCGGATGGGCCGCTGCCATTTGTGCTGAGCGGCTGGGAGGTTCAGGAGGGGAGTAAATCCTACCAGGGGGCTCTGGTCAAAGGCGATCGGATCGTGACCGCCAACCCAGGCGGCCCCAGCTCGGCGTTGATCATCCGGGGGGATTGAACAAGTGGTTAATCGTTTTCACCCTCTTCTCCGCCTTCGCCTCCCTCGCCACCAAAGGTGGCAATCAACCCCTTAAGAAGCTCCTGTTTCTCGCTGTCATTCAATCGCGCCGAGGAGTGCATCAGTAGAAACATGCGCGGCGGCATCTCTCCGTTCTGGAGAAGCTCTGCGGCTTCACCGCCCTCATTCTCCGGGCGCCCCCACTCGGAAACATTAAATTTGGCACGGCCTTCTAACGTATCGTTCTGGATCAACAGCGATACAGGCGGGACATTGCTGTACCAGGGCCAGACGGTCTCGTTGCTGTGGCAGTCAGCGCAAGCACGGAAAAAAAGCTCTCTGGTGCGCGGGCTGTCCCACTGTGGCTCCGCTGTCACGGGTGGATTGGTATGACCACCGCGCTGAGATATGAACGAGATGGCAATGCAGGACACGATCAGACAGGCAAGCAAGATGAGTAGGATGGTAAGTATTCGCCTGGACATATGATCTCCTGAATCGGTCAATCAAAGGATTTTCGGATGGGTGAAAATGGATAACCAACCGTATACCAATTCAGTATACGCCTGCAAGTTTAAATCTACAAGATGATAGCATCGAACGATTTGCGGATCAGGTATGGATAAATTTGTAGAAATCGGATAAAATTACTCTGTACTAAACCAGTCCTGTCCAGGGCTTGGGGTGGAAACTTATTAGAAGGAGTTGATTTAAACAATGTCTGAGGCATTAATGGGTGTGATCATCGGCGGCACCTTTGGCTTCTTAGGTGCCCTCACGGGTATTTTAGCCAATACCTGGCTGGACGCGCGCAAGGCCCGGCGAGATCGGCTGCGCGAAGTGCGATTGAGGCTGGTGGGCGATCGCGTGCAGACCTCTGAGGTGCTGGATTTCATCAGTATTGGTCGCCAAAGGCAATGGCCGCGTTTCTGGGTTCACAGTCACGCCGATCTGAGCCGCGCCCAGCTGCAGGAGATTGACCTGCGCGGGCAGGATCTGCACGGCGTAAAGCTGTTCCGGGCCAACCTCAGCCAAATCGATTTGGATTTGGCAAACCTCAGTGGGGCAGACCTCAGCAAGGCTGATATGAACGGTGCAGACCTCAGCCTGGCAAATCTGAGCGGGGCAAAGCTGGGACGAGCCAACCTGGCATACGCTGAGTTGTTCAAGGCCGACTTGAGCAAGACCAAGCTGCGCAATGCCGATCTAAGTCATGCTGACCTGACCCAGGCAGATTTGAGCGGGGCTGATTTAACCATGGCAAACCTGAGCGGGGCGCGCCTGACAGGCGCCAAAATCTCCCCACAACAGCTGGCCAGCGCCGCCTCGCTGGAAGGGGCAACCCTGCCTGACGGAACACTCCATCAGGCTCCAGGCGAAGTTTTCGCTGAAGGATCCTCCTGATTCAGTTCTTCATCGCCTGAAGATTATCCGGCGCTCTTTAAACCAAGCAGCAAGCGCACATCCAGATGGGTGAAATCCGGGACAGCTTGCAA
>JAGDMX010000170.1 GCA_017860725.1 Chloroflexota bacterium
TGAAGCGCCCCTGGCGGCGCGCATGCGCCCTCGTACTCTGGAGGAGTTCGTCGGTCAGGAGGATATTTTAGGCCCGGGGAAGCTGTTACGGCGGGCGATCGAGGCTGACCGGTTATTCTCGTCAATCATCCTATGGGGTCCGCCTGGCAGCGGCAAGACAACCCTGGCGATGGTGATTGCCAACCAGACCAAGAGTCACTTTGAAACGCTGTCGGCGGTGCTGGCTGGCAAGGCTGATCTGCGGGTGGTGATCGAGGCGGCGGTCGAGCGGCGCAGACTGTATGGCAAGCGCACGATATTGTTTGTTGACGAAGTTCACCGCTGGAACAAGGCTCAACAGGATGCGCTGCTACCCCATGTCGAGAATGGCACAGTGACTTTAATTGGCGCCACGACCGAAAACCCCTACTTTGAGGTGATCGGCGCCCTGGTATCGCGCTCGCGAGTCTTTCAATTGCGGCCCTTGAGCGACGAGGCTGTGCGCCATGTGATGATCTATGCTTTGCAGGATACGGAACGCGGCTACGGCACCCGCCAAATCCAACTGGATGACGATGCCATAGAGCATCTGATCCGCGTGGCAGGAGGCGATGCGCGTAATTTCATATTACCCTGGAGGTCGCCCAGGAGTCGATCCAGCGGCGCGCGGTATTATATGATAAAGATGGGGATGCTCACTACGATACGATCTCGGCCTTTATTAAGTCGGTGCGCGGCTCGGACCCAGATGCAGCCCTATACTGGTTGGCCAAGATGTTGTACGCCGGGGAAGACCCGCGTTTTATCCTGCGCCGGTTAATCATCCTGGCTGGCGAAGACATCGGTTTGGGTGACCCCTTAGGGCTGGTAGTAGCCAATGCATCCGCGCAGGCTTTTGATTATATCGGTCTGCCGGAGGGCATCTATCCAATCGTAGAAGCAACACTCTACCTGGCAACGGCTCCGAAATCTAACTCGGCGGGCGCGTACTTCAAGGCTTTCCAGCTCATTGAGCAAGAGGGGATTACTGCTGTTCCGCAGCACCTCCAGGATAACAACCGGGATGCGGCTGCCTTAGGTCATGGGGTGGGTTACCAATATCCCCATGAAGCCCCGGATCATTATTTACCGCAGCAGTACCTGCCGCGTCCGCTTTTAGGAACTTATTTCTATAATCCATCCAGCCAGGGTTACGAAGCGATTGTCCTTGATCGCCTGGAACGCTGGCGGACCGCCCAACAAGCCGCCCTGGGTATTACGCAGACAGAGATCTTGCCGGAGCTGAGTGAAGGGGAGATTAAGGACATCAAGGGAAAGCATAAACCATCCGGGCAGGTGTAACGAATCCACCTTTGCCGGCAATGTAATGGTAACTGTACTATTTTTATAACACTATGCCATAATAGAGTAAAATATAATTATCAAGTATCCATCCGAAAAATATTCGGGTATGGGCAATTTGCTCTGTAAAATTCCGGATAGATGCTTCGTATTTTCTAAGATGTACATGGAGGTACATGCACCAGTTGAATGAAGATGATGAAAATCCCTTTCCTGTAACAAAAGTCAAAAAACCAATATCAATGAATTCTAGGAGTAAAACAATGAATATCAAGAAAGTTACCTGGGGTGTCTTAAGCATCCTGATCCTTTTCTCGTTAATTCTCAGCGCTTGTGGAGGTGGTGAGGAAGCAACTCCCGCTGAAACAGCCGCACCTGAAGAGGCGACCGCTCCCCCTGAAGCGACTGGCAAGCAGGTGGAAGTGTTCTCCTGGTGGACAGGCGGTGGTGAAGCCGCCGGTCTGGACGCCATGATCGTAGTCTTCAAAGCGCAGAACCCCGACGTCGAGTTTATCAACTCGGCAGTAGCCGGCGGCGCCGGCACGAATGCCCGGGCAGTCCTGGCCACCCGCCTTTCCCAGAACCAGCCGCCCGATAGCTGGCAGGGACATGCCGGTCAGGAGCTGATCGGTACCTATGTGAAAGATCAGAAGATTGAGCCGCTCAACTTCCTGTACGAAGAGCAAGGCTGGTTGGATATTATGCCAGCGACCTTGATCCCCTTGATCTCACAGGACGGCAACATCTACTCGGTGCCGGTCAACATCCACCGCGCCAATGTGCTATGGTCCAACCCGGCTGTCCTCGAAGCCAATGGCGTTACCACCGCCCCAACCAACCTGGAAGAATGGTTTGCCGCCATGGATACCCTCCAGGCAGCCGGCGTCATCCCGCTGGCGATGGGTGAGCAATGGACCGCCATGCACCTGATGGAGACTATCCTGCTGGCCAGCCTGGGACCAGAGGCTTATAACGGTCTGTGGGACGGTACAACCGATTGGGGCAGCCCCGAAGTTAAAACCGGCCTAGAGAACTATGCTAAGGCTCTCGGCTACACCAATACCGATGCAGGTTCGTTGAGCTGGCAGGATGCTTCCCAGCTCGTAGTGGACGGCAAAGCAGCCTATAATGTGATGGGCGACTGGGCGCAAGGTTTCTTCCAGGAACTCGGCAAGCAGCCCAATACCGACTACGGTTGGGCTCCTGTTCCGGGCACTAGTGGAACCTTCCAGTTCCTCTCGGACAGCTTCGTACTGGCTGTAGGTGCCCCGCATCGTGATGAGGCGATTGCCTGGCTGAAGGTCGCCGGCTCCAAGGAAGGCCAGGATGCCTTCAACCCGGTCAAGGGATCCATCCCGGCCCGCAGCGATGCCGATAAGACCTTGTACAATGTGTACTTGCAGTCCGCCATGGATGATTGGGCGAGCAACACGGTCGTCGGCAGCCTGGCTCATGGTGTGGTTGCCAATGACTCCTGGAAGAGCGAGATCGATACGGCCCTGGGCTTGTTCCTGGCCGACAAGAACATCGATACTTTCCAGGCGGCCCTGGTGGCGGCCTGCCAGAGCAGTGGTCCGTGCCAGTAATCCACTGGATGGTTAACTTTATCCAGGCTTGAATTTGAAATGGGGATTTGGCAGGTAGATTACACCTTAGCCAAATCCCCATTTTTTATAGCCGTGGCTGTACGGATATCACGGAATCAAGAGGGTCTATGATCACTGAGAATGCTAGCCTGAAACCAGCCGCCCGGCGCCGTTTAAATCTCGGTAAATACGCGGGTTTCTTTCTGGTTCTCCCCTCGATCATTGCTGTCGGTATTTTCGTCTATGGGTTTATTGCCTGGTCGGTGCGCGTCTCGCTCAGCCAGTGGAAAGGTTTAACTCCCGACTACACCTTTGTGGGGTTGAAGAACTACATCAATCTGTTCTCCGATCCTCGCTTTATGGTAGATATCCGCAATACTGTCATTTTCACCCTGGTTTTTGTGCTTGGGTCGCTTACCATTGGATTGACCCTGGCAATCCTGCTCGATCAACACCTGCCCGGGGAGGCATTTTTCCGCAGCCTGTTCCTGTTCCCTATGGCGATTTCGTTTATCGTTACCGGCGTGGTCTGGCGCTGGATGCTCAACCCGGCGATCACCGCCGACCGGCTGAGCGGCTTTAACCTGCTGTTCCATAACTTGGGGCTGGATTTTCTGATTAACCAATGGCACCTGACTCCAACCTGGGGGATCGCCGCGGTTGCCCTGGCTGCCATCTGGCAAATGTCGGGTTACACCATGGCGCTTTATCTCGGAGGCCTGCGAGCAGTTCCGGATGAGCTACGCGAAGCTGCCCGTGTGGATGGCGCCAGCGAGCTGCAGGTGTACCGGCGGATTATCCTCCCCATGCTGTGGCCGGTTACCTTGAGCGCAGTGATCATTTTGGGGCACATATCCCTGAAAGTGTTTGACTTGATTATCGCAGTCGCTGGAAAGCAGCTCCCCCTGGATGTGCCGGCGATTTACATGTGGCAAACAACATTTGATGGATTGTTCTACGGCCGGGGTGCTTCGATCGGCATCTTGCTGTTGATCAGCGTCGCTGTTCTTATTATTCCCTATCTTTATTATTCTCTGCGCAGCGGAGGTGAATCGTGACCAGCACAACTGCTGCTCGATCTCCAAAGCGTCGCTTTCGCTTCCAGGGGCGGTATCTCCTGTTGATCCCGCTCTTATTGATGACCATCTTTTATTTGTTACCATTGTATATTATGCTGGTGACCGGGTTTAAGAGCTTTGCAGAGGTCAGCCTGCAAACCATGTGGAATTTACCCGGTGGTTTTTCATTAGAAAACTATATTGCCGCTTTTGAGAAGCTTGCACCTCATCTGAAGAACAGCCTGATGATGGTGATCCCCGCTGCGATTATCTCTTCGATGGTAGGCTCGGTCAATGGATTTGTGCTGGCGCGCTGGCGCTTCCCTGGATCTAACCTGGTGCTGCCCCTATTATTGTTTGGCATGTTTATTCCATACCAGAGCATCCTGATCCCGCTGGCTGTATTTATGAAGAATATCGGCCTGGCAGGCAGCATACCTGGCTTAATCCTGGTGCATGTGATTTATGGTATTCCCATTACAACGCTGACCTTCTATGGCTATTACATGACAGTTCCCAAGGAGCTGGTCGAAGCGGCTCGTATCGATGGTGCAGGCATGTTCGGGGCTTATCGGCATATCTTCCTGCCGGTATCTGCACCGGCTTTCGTGGTGGTGATTATCTGGCAGTTCACCTCTGCCTGGAACGACTTCTTATTTGCAGTGATCCTGACGGGCAACGAGAATTGGCCGGTAACCGTCGCGCTGCAAAATATGGCTGGCAGCCAGATCATCGCCTGGAATGTACAGATGGCGGGATCATTCCTGGCAGCCGTGCCTACTTTGTTGGTATATATCTTCCTGGGTCGTTATTTCTTGCGCGGTCTGATGGCAGGGGCTTTGAAGGGATAAAAACGCCCAAAGATTTGTTGATGTTTCGATCCTAAGGTTGAATACGGGCCTTTGTGTTTCAACCTTTTTTCCTTATCTCAAACCGATGTAAATCTAGAGAATCAACGCTGATGACCATACTCTTATTAATCCGCCACGCTGAAAACGATTATGTCAAAACCGGCCGTCTGGCTGGTCGCCTAGCGGGCATTCATCTGAATGAGACCGGCCGCCAACAAGCCCGGGCAGTAGCAGACAAGCTCACCGGAGCGCCGGTTAAAGCGGTGTACAGCAGCCCTCTGGAACGAGCGATCGAAACCGCTACACCGATCGCCGAAGCGTTGAATCTGGAAGTTACCCTCCGCCCCAATCTGGTTGAGATGGACTTTGGCGAGTGGCAGAATAAGAAGCTGAAGGGGCTAAGCCGCTTGAAAGCCTGGAAGGTAGTTCAAGGCGCGCCTGCTCGGATGCGCTTCCCGCAGGGAGAATCCTTCGCCGAAGCACAGTATCGCATCTGCCAGGAGCTGGATTTACTAGCCAGGCGGCACGATCCGAAAGATATGATTATTTGCGTCAGCCACTCTGATCCGATCAAACTGGCAGTCGCCTATTATTTAGGCTTACCGTTAGACTTGTTTCAGCGTCTTACCGTCTCCCCAGCGTCCATTACAGCCCTGGCGATTGGAGAGATGGGCAGTCAATTACTGGCACTAAATTATGATCTATTTTTTACTTTGTCAAAACCTTGATTCTGGTATACTTCCGAATACATTTCTGGAATTGCTGCGAGAGAGGATCCCCAGAGATCAGGAGCATTTATGCCAGGTGCAGAGATCGATTTACGTCCGGTAACACACATCACCACGGATGCCATCGGGCAGCCTGGAAAACGCGTGTTTTATCTTCAAGGCTGGCAGGATGAACGGACGATTACTTTAATCGTGGAGAAAATTCAAATTCAATCTCTTGCAGTGGGCTTTGAGCAGTTCATCGCTGAAATCCAGGAACGCTTTCCTGATCTCCCTGAAGCCTCGGATGATTACATTGAAGAAAAAATGCGGATTATTCCACCCCTGGATCCGCTATTTCGTGTAGGCGAGATGGGCTTAGGATACGAAGCGGACAGCGACCAGGTGGTCCTGGTGGCACGTGAGCAAGTAGCTGAGGGTGAGAACCAGGAGGAAGGCGACACGGTCCGCTTCTGGTGCACACGTTCGCAGCTTCGGGCTCTATGCCGCTGGGGGATGGAAGTCGCCTCGCGCGGGCGTCCCATCTGCCCGCAGTGTGGCGAGCCGATGGACCCTGCCGGGCATTTCTGTCCAAAGAAAAATGGACATAAGCATTAATTCCTGTGCCTGGTGACATAATTTCCCCTGGTCCGTAAATTTTTGGCAAATCCTGACCTATGCCTGGTGACGACAACCTGAATAATCTTCGCTACGGCGAGATGCAGATAAAAGGGGAATTTCTATGGGGATCGAACTATACCTTCCTGGTTGAGATCATCCACGAACAAGAGACGATTCGGGCAGTTTATAAACCCACGCGTGGCGAGCGCCCGCTCTGGGATTTCCCTTCTGCCAGTCTTGCCCGCCGGGAAGTAGCGGCTTACCTGGTCAGCGAGGCTCTCAATTGGAAATTGGTCCCCCCTACGGTGTATCGTAAGAAAGGTCCTATCGGCCCAGGCTCGGTTCAATTATTTGTCGATCACGATCCCGAGTACCATTATTTCAATTTCACTGCTGAAGATCACCAGCGTTTGCGACCGACGGTTTTGTT
>JAGDMX010000171.1 GCA_017860725.1 Chloroflexota bacterium
ATCGAGCTTTTGATAAAGATCTTCCAACTGACCAATCCCCAACTCTTTTTCCAATTCGCCAACCACCTCTGAACAGCCAGCCGCAACGGCCCCACTCCAGGTAAGCTCTCCGACTGGCAGGGCGCAATTTGGTTCAAGATTCTCGATGGTTAATATCGAACTTTCTGAAGGCGCAGGTAAAACCGCCTGCTCGTTGGCCGCAGCCAGTAAGAACGGTGCGATCGCTGCCCCAGCCTGATATTGTCCCAAGACAGCCCGGTCGAGCAACGGAGTGAGCGGATCGGCGACCAGTTCTTCCCAGGTTTCATCGAGCTGATTGGGATCGAAGGCGGGATGAGATGCCATCGCCAGCACCTCACCCGTTTCGGCGTTAAGCAATACCGCCGCGCCGCGCCGGTCACCCAATTGAGCATCAACCTGCTCCTGCAAATCCAGATCCAGACTAAGACGGACATCCACTCCTGCGGGAGGTTGGCCGTAGAGGAGGTGATTCCACCAGATCGTCCAGACCGGGTTTCCGCGCAGACCGCGTAGATACGGGTCCAAGGTCTCCTCCAGACCCGATTGCCCATATACAGGATGGTTATACCCTACCACCGGACTGAGTTGCGGATAGAGGTATTCGCGGGTCAGATCACCCGTTGTGCCAGAGTTCTTAGTCAGGGGCGAATCATCCCGATCAAGCAGGTCACCACGAGGCACGAATCGATCAGAAATCGAGCGGCGGGCGTTGTCGGTTCTTACTAATAAGGCAGGGCCTCGATAGTAACCCCACCAACCCAATACGATGGCAATTGCAACCAGCCCGCCCAGCAGAAGTGCACCTAAAACAAGATAAGGCCGGGTCCCAGGAAGATAGGTAGGTCGTGATTCGGATTGTTGGCTGATCTTCAACAGAATCAACAGGGATACAAAAGCCGTTAACAGCGAGGAGCCTCCGTAGGAAACAAAAGGCAGAGTCACACCGGTTAACGGCAACAAGCGTAGATTCCCGCCTGCTATTAAAATGCTCTGCGCGATGAGGTATGCAACCAGCCCTCCAGCCAGTAATCGCTGGTAAACATCCGGAGCGCGTAAGGCAACGCGCAGCCCTCTGGTTACAAGGATCGCCAGGAGCAGGACTAATCCGAATGCTCCAAGTAACCCGCCTTCTTCAACGATGGCTGCAAAGATAAAATCCGAGTGGGCGACTGGCACCAGGATAGGATTTCCTAACCCAGGTCCCCTGCCTACCAGACCGCCATTGGCCACTGCCAGCAGAGATTGTACGATCTGATATGAGCGACCACTGGGGTCAAGCCAGGGATTTAACCAGGAGTCCACCCGCAAGCTCACTACTTCGAACAGGACATAACCGGCAGCCCCCGCCAGTCCGATAACCAGTAAACTGACTAACAAGATAAGCCCCCGCCCAGTAGCCAGATAGGTAATTATAGAAAATAGGAATATAAAAATGATGACGGTTCCCAAGTCGCGCTGAACCAGCAACAGGAGTAATGTGACCCCAATCATCAAAAAGGTTGGAGCAATCAGCGGGAGGAGCGGGGCCTGAGAGCTCGAGGCGGATGTCGCCCCTGATTGAATCACTCTGCCAGAGTCACTTTCTCCAGGTGGAAGAACGCTAACCACAAGCTGACGGTCGGCAAAATATGCCGCCAGGTAGATAATCAAGAGCAGTTTCAGCGGTTCAGAGGGTTGAAAATATACTCCGCAACAGCCTAACCACAAGCGGGGGCTGGATCCTGTCATCGGATTCGTGCCCAAGACCAGTGTCAGCGCAGTCAGTAGGAGACCAGTGGTGAGCCAGAGATATTTATATCTTCGCAGAAAAGTCAGCAAACCAGCAAAGCGTACACCCAGGATAAAGACAACAATAGAAACGATCATCCAGATCGTTTGACGTAACCCGAAATCTGGATAGATCCGCCAGATTGTTAATAGACCCCACCCGCTTAACAAAGCAACTAACGGCAAGAGGTAAGGATCACTTTTGGGGAGTTGGTGACGCACCTGATAGTACGCCACTGCAAAAATGCACAACCAGGCCAGGAAACCCAGCCAATGCTGCCAGCGATATACCTCGTTAAAAGATCGGAAACGGACAATTGGTGAGAGGGTTAAGGCGAGGGAATATAACCCAAGGAACAGGCCTGCCAGAAGCAACAAGCGGGCCTGGATACGATCTTTTAGGAGCACAGAAATAATGGCTTGCACTGATAGTGGCACCCGTCAGACAGCCCCCCAGGGTGGTTTCCTCTACTCCTTCAAGTATTTTTCAACGAGCAGTCCCAAACGCTGACGAGTTTCGGACGGAATGACTGCTCGATTTGTGATCAATGCATTCGCCAGGGCGTTTGGACACGGGCAAGCACGTCTTGGTTGGATGTTCTTGGCCAGATTACGCACAGCCTGTTGAGCAATGGCGGTGTTGCGTTGCAAGATTTCGACAACGATCTCCACCGTCACTGGCTGCTCACTGATATGCCAGACATCATAATCGGTGACATGGGCCATGACCGCGTAGCACATTTCCGCTTCACGAGCAAGAAATGCCTCTGGGGAGGTCGTCATGCCGATTACCGCCATCCCCCAGGCGCGAAAAGTGTTCGATTCAGCTTTGGTCGAAAATCGCGGACCTTCGATAGTGATCATCGCTCCACCCCAATTGACCTTAGCCCCGGTTTCCTGAATTGCCTGGTAGAGCTGGCTAGATAGATCAGGACAAAACGGATCAGCGACATTGATGTGAACCACCATGCCATCGCCAAAAAACGAACGTTCACGATCCCTGGTCAGATCAAAGAGCTGGTCTGGGACAACCAACTCGCCAGGAGCAAAATCCTCGCGAAGCGAACCACACGCACTGATACTGACTATTTGATCAACCCCAAGTGATTTCAGAGCAAAGATATTGGCACGGTAGTTAATCTCTGAGGGCGAGATATGATGCCCGATGCCGTGCCGGGCAAGAAAACAGACCTCCTGACCCTCCAAATAGCCGTTTAATACAGGCGCGCTGGGCGCCCCAAACGGGGTATCCACTTTAATTTCCCGGACATCTTCACAACCAGGCATATTATAGAGACCTGATCCACCAATGACTCCAAGCTTACCCACTTAAATTCTCCTTTCCAAGGTCAACCTTAAGCTTTACCTGTCCAATTTGGAGTTCGTCGCCTGCCGCCAGAACAGTTGCGGTATTTACATTCTCCTGATTGAGGAAGGTCCCATTGGTTGACCCCAAATCTTCTACCCACCACTGGCTGTGGTGGAATTCCAGCTTTGCATGATGGGCAGACACGGTCATGTCATCCAACTGGCAGTCGCAAGCGGGATCGCGACCGATGAGAATTTCTGCCACTGCAAATCGCTGAGTAGTCCACCCATCCGGCAACTCCAAACCCAGTTCGATGACGGGGATTTCCTCAGCGGTTATGTTTTCCGACTGGCGCTTTAAATCACGCCACATGGTATACACCGCCCAAAACAGGAAGGCATACAGAGCCAGGATCAGCGCCAACCGCAACACTAGAAAAATATTTCCACTCAATGGATATACTCACTTGGGAAAGGGCGTAACCGGCTCCGTCGCGCCGGGCGGAGGAGGCATTGCCTCCGATGTATCCTGCCCATAGATCAACTCCACTCCAGCAAGCGAGATCACATCCCCTGAGAAAAGAGCGCATTGCGTCAATTTAACCCCATTCACAAACGTCCCACCTGCAGAATCAAGATCGAAGATCATATAAAGCCCCTGAACCGCTCTCAATTGGGCGTGCAATCGAGAAACTCGCCGGTCCTCAACCACAATATGATTATCTACCCTGCGCCCGATATTGATTACCGGTTGAGATAACGCAAATATATTTTTGCCGTCAAGAATCAGATAGGCGTGGGAAGGAATAGGTGTATCCATTGAACCAGACAGCGCCAGGGTATTTGTTTCTTCTACCTGTTGGGGAGCAATCCAGGCACGCACATTTATCTGCTGGTACGGCAAATCCGGATCGGCGTTGATTTTAATGATGGGAGAGGTAATAAAATAAAGTCCATCGCTCAGACCCGCGCGCCAGATGATATTGGCGAACTCATCCAGGAGATCCTGATTATCACGCAGCGTCTGTGCTAATGCTGGGTGAACATCCAGGCTATAGAGATTGGGCGCCATCCGTTTCCCACTACTATCCAAATGAATGCCGGATTGCATTGCCAGGATCAGATTATCTGAAAAGCCACCTGGTCTCTGCTGGGACGGCAACAAGCGCCCTGCCCCGCCTTCGATTATGGATTGTAGACGGGACTCAAGCTGGTCTAATGTCAACTTTAAAATACCCATAGTTTTCGGGATTATTATAGGGGAGAGGTGGTGATCCGACAAGCCTTGAAAAAATCAGCCAAATCCAAATGGTATACTGGAGAATGTAATGGAAACACCGGCTGGTTTTCAGGAAATCGCACATACGGCTGATTGGGAACTGTATGTGTGGGCTGCTGATTTGAACACGCTGCTCGAACAGGCCGCGCGAGGGATGTACTCTTTAATGGCAGCCCGGCTTCAATCCAGCCCGCGACAAAGGCGAGGTTTTGAGATCCATTATCTGGACAATGAGAGCCTGCTGGTATCCTTTCTGGCTGAATTGCTTCTACTTAGTGAGCTTGAGAATCTTGGATTTGATACCTTCGATTTACAGATCGAGAGTGAACGGTTAATCGCGGATCTTTCTGGCGCGCCAATAGAATCAATTGCCAAAGAGATCAAAGCGGTCACTTATCACAACCTGGCGATTCGGAACACTGCATCCGGTCTAGAGGCCAATATCGTCTTCGATGTCTGAACGATAACTGGTGAGGATTGAGGAGATGTAAACATGATCAATTTCCACGACATCAAAGAGATCAGTAAATTTGAGTGGGAAATCCCGCAGTCCTTCCGAGCAGACATGCGCGTGCCTGTGCGCATCTTTGCAACCCGCCAACTGCTCTCAGAAATCATGGATGATAAATCTTTAGAACAGGCTGTTAATGCTGCAACTTTACCCGGCCTGGTTGGTCATGTCGTGGTGATGCCAGATATGCACCAGGGCTATGGTTTTCCGATCGGTGGTGTCGCGGCGACGCTGCTGCCGGATGGGGTGATCTCCCCAGGAGCTATCGGTTACGATATCAACTGCGGTGTCCGTTTGCTCGCCTCACAGATCCCATACGAAGCCGCAAAACCGCACCTCGCAGATCTCGCTTCTGCTCTCAATCACTTTTGCCCAAGCGGGGTTGGCACCAAAGGGCACATCCATCTTTCCGAAAAAGATCTCGACCAAGTCTGCCGGGAAGGCAGCCGTTGGGCGCTAAAAGGCGGTTATGCCAGTGAAGCGGACCTGCGGCGCACAGAAGAAGGTGGTGTTTTCAGTGAGGCGGACCCAGCGCAAATCAGTCGACACGCCAAAGAACGGGGACGCTCCCAGATCGGGACATTAGGCGCTGGCAATCATTTTATTGAGGTTGACCTGGTCGATCAGATTTTCGATGCAGAAGCTGCCCGGGTGATGGGGCTGCAAGAAGACCACCTGGTTGTGATGATCCATTGTGGGTCACGCGGCTTCGGTCACCAGATCTGCACCGATTATGTTAAAGATTTCCAGAGCGCGGTGCGCCGGTACGGCATTCACCTGCCCGACCGTGAATTGGTCTGCGCGCCGCTGAACTCTCCCGAAGGTAAAGCTTACCTATCCGCCATGCGCGGCGCGGCAAATTATGCGTTTGCAAATCGTCAAGTCCTGGCCCATTACGCCCGTAAAGCCTTCGAACAAGCCCTGGCTGGCAAAGTACCTGACTGGCACCTGCATCAGGTATATGATATTGCACATAACATGGGCAAGGTAGAAAACCATCAGGTGGCCGGGAAAGAGCTGAGAGTTTGTGTCCATCGTAAAGGAGCGACGCGCGCCTTTGGTCCAGGATTCGAGGGCTTGCCGGAGGAATACCGGCCGATCGGCCAGCCAGTGCTGGTTCCAGGGAGCATGGGGACCGCCTCCTGG